>JABHFC010000394.1 GCA_018676275.1 Gammaproteobacteria bacterium
AGCTCGGCAGTTGCCGCATCACTATGCTGGAATTCCAGATTGCTGATATCTTCAGCTCGGCTCTTGGCAACGGCTAGAATCGGCTCTGACACATCAACTCCAAGCACACTTCCTGTTGGCCCAACCTGTTCGGCTAACTTGATGCTGGTAATGCCTCCTCCACAACCAATGTCGAGCACACTCTCACCCTCTGTTGCTGCAATCTGCTCAATCAACATGTCATGCAGCGACATAATCATCCCCTCAACGACATCAATATTATCCGCCCACTTATTGCCACCTTCTTCGTTCCAGTACTTTTGGGATTCAGAATTCTCGTCGTAATTACTCATTGTTTTAGCCTTTGTTAGTTACTTTATTTTCTTCCAGCAAAGAATACGATTATTTGCTGGCATTGCATAATCATCTTGCAAATACATTCCAGCGGCCTTTGCAAGCCGATCAACTTCTTCAAAATCTCTGATTCCACTTTCAGGATTCCGTTCCTTTAACCAGACATCAAAACTGGCATTACTTTCACTACTATAATTATTGTTGTAATTAAAGGGTCCATATAACACCAGTAAGCCTCCCTCAGATATCAACTTACCCACTCCGGCTATCATAGCTTTGACAGCTTCCCATCCCATTATATGCACAGCATTGGCCGAAAATACCGCATCCACTTCTACTATCGGCCATTCAGACTGAGTTACATCGAGTACCAGAGGCGCTAGTGCATTATCCAGCCTGGCCTCATTCAGCCATAACTTGATACCTTCATGATTCTCCAGCAGATCACTTGTTTGCCAGCTTAGATGGGGTTGTTTGCCGGCGAAAAAAACTGCGTGCTGACCTGTACCACTACCTAACTCAAGAACTGATCTGCAATCAGCAAATAAATCTTTAATAACTGAAAGTATCGGCTCTCGATTATTGTCGCAGGCTGCTGAGTATGGTTTATCCATTTAGATGGCATAATCAACAGCGTTGCGAGCATCTCGCACGGCGGAGATGAAGGGAAAAACTGCTTTATGCTCAGGGTGAGCCTGGTATGCAGCTAACGCACTTTCATCTGCAAATTCACTGTACAAAACAACATCAAAGCCCGCCGCATCCAGTCCTAAATCAATACCTACTTCCAACTTTATCATTCCGGGTACTATGTCAGCTATCGCTTCCAGTTTTTCCTTCATCAACAGCGCATTAGTTTGCTTGTCATTACCTTCAGCTTGCTCTTTTAATTTCCACATTACTATGTGTTTAATCATGAATAGTCCTCTTTGTAATTAGTACGATATAAGCTTACAGCGGTTTCGATCTATGAATTAATATTACCTGGTGAAAATATAACGCAATGTCACACCTGTGCTACCCACTGGTTTACCTTTTACGAATCTTGGCCGGTAACGCGTAGCAGCAACAGCATGTTTTGCTCTCACACTCAGATTTGTTTCAGATTGTGGCTGAATTGCTGTAATGACAATATCTCTTGGCCAGCCATTGCTGGGCACATTAAAAACGACATCAGCATACGGACTATCAGCATTCACAGGTAATTCGTTACCAGGAAGACCAAAAGGTTTGACTTGCCTGGGCTGACCAAAAATAGTATTGATCACTTTTGTTTCTGCATTGTGTTCAACTAATGTCGCAAAGGCCTTTTCATAATTCTTCATCGCATTCCATTTTCGCTTTAACGATAGATAATAATCGCCCATGTAGACAAGAGCCTGTGCATATTCCTGTATCGTATCAGGTAATCCGGCCTCATAGATTGAAACAATTCGAGCAAGATGTCGCTTACCTTTATGAAAACTTTGATCAAAATAATAATCACGAACAGCAATTTCATTTAAATACGGTGTTGGACGTTTATTCGGGATCATTGCCTGTCGAATATCTCTATGTGACATTCTGAAAGCATCATTCACATCATAGGCTATTTGATAGTTAACTATGGCAGCGGCACTCAAAATAGCAGGTAACTGTTTCGCCTCTTCTCCGTGTTGGGAGACAATTACACTCAAGGCTTTATCGAATAAATCATCTGCTTTCACCATATAGACCAGTGCCTCTCCACCAGTATGTAACTGATAGGCTTGCATATACCAACGACCGACTCGTTCAATAACTGGCAGCAAGCGATCATCTTCTTCACTGTAATTTCGTTTGTACAACCAGAACAAATACTGCAGGTTTTTGTCCAGTTCCGGCCAGTTTTGTAATTCAGAATTAGTATCTATCAACAATTCGACTATCTCTACCTGTGATAGCTCATGTAAACCCTTGTTTGCTTTACTTACGTGCAAAGCTTTCTCAAAGGTAATGCCTGCATTCAGAAAATCACCCTGGTTCCTATATAAATAACCCAACTCCAGTAAGGCCTGCCTCAGTGCCGGGTTATAAGCACCCTGCTCAGACTCCAGCGTGCTAATGGTTTCCTGAAACTCCTGTAGTTTTCGATTATAGGACTCGCTTTTTATCGCTTCATCCGTTTGCACTGTTTCAGCAAATGCAAACATTTCCCCGGACAAAACAAGAAAAATAATTACTAAGACGCGTATACTTGAAGTGAATGCCATTCGTTTAGTGCAAGTCAATAGTGGGGCAGACCATGACTAACTCTCAAGCTCCCATTCTCGCCAACCCTTTAATAAAGGAAAATATAAACCCAGTTTGACTGGTACATTTTCCATACTTTTTATAAGCGCACCGTATTTTTCAAGTTGCGGAAGATATCTCTGTTGTTGCTGATCAAGAAAGGCATCTAAATCTTTACCCTCGTGACGACTGGTTTTGTAATCCACTATCCAGCGAATGCCATCAGCATCTATAAATGTCCGGTCAAGAATAACGTTCACAACTTTTCCCTGGTATAGCCCGCTAATCGCATACTCGTTTTTTGCCTGCTTGTGATCTTTCGAAAACAACCATTGTCCACGTTCATCCGAGAGAATATTTGTCAGTGCCAACTGAACCTGTCTGACAGCATCGTTCAGCTCTTTTTCGTTAACACCCAGTTGCTTTAGTAATAGCTGGTGAAAGCATCCCAGTTTGCTTACGTCATCCGCATCCCATGAATCATATTCCTCTGCTGACATAATTTGAAGACAGCGGTGTACTACAGTTCCTATATGCTTAATAGTTTCTCCTGCCCATTCATATTCGACCTGAGGATTCTCAACTTTCACCTGCTCATCAATGTTAACTGTCTGCCATTTAATAGATTCCGGTGCCAATGGCATAAGCCAGTCTCGCTTTAGTCGTCTTAGTAACAACTGCTTTTTCTGAACATCTGCTTTTTCCACTTTATGATTGGGGGGTTTATCCTTTAAAGCATTTTCCACAGTATTTTTTGCCACTGGCCAGAGTTGCATCAACAAGCTGTTTTTAAGCGGTTCCTTTATCGTCAGGTCATTATCCTTATTGCCTGGTTCAGCTGTAGTAATTATGTGTAGATATTTTTTTGCTCTTGTCGTCGCAACATATAGAAGACGTCCCAATTCGTAATACTGTTTCTCTTTTTCAAGTCGTCTTAAGTAGTTATATATAGGGGAGTCTGCTTTGCCCGCCTCCTTGACCGGAGCAAGTAGCAAATCCTGATGAGATCCGTGAGGCCTTTCCATCCACATTAGTAATCTGCTTTCATCTATACCGCTGCCGCGAGCCAGACCAGGTAGAATAACCGTATCAAACTCCAGCCCCTTGGCCTTATGTATAGTCATAATCTGGACAGCATCTTCACTATTAAGGTCTGCTATCGCATATAGTGATGCCACTTTTTCTGTAAACGCCTCTCTGTCTTTTAAATCACCACCTTCATCAAACTCATTCAGTAGTTGAAAAAATGTCTGAGTATTTTCCAAATCAGTTTCATTCTGCAAACTAGCCGGACCACCTATACCCATCCATACTGACTCAACCCATCGGCTTAAGGATCTTCGCCCCTGTCCTTCAAAAGCGTCTTTAACTATTTTAGTAATCTCTATGAGTCTTGAACGGGTATTTTTATTCAGAGTCTCAATCTGAGTTGAATCTTGCATAACTTCCCAAATACACCTGTTTTTATCATGTCCAAATAGCTGATGTAAATCAATGAGCTCCATTCCACACCAGGGTGCACGTAATACAGCCAACCAGGAGACGCGATCTGCGAGATGCGTGAGTGCCAGGGTCAGTGCGAGTAAATCCTGAATAGCCGCTCTTTGTCCCAGGGCCTCAATCTCTACTGCACGATAAGCGACCTTCCTCTCTCGCAGCAGTGCTACTATTTCTTTAAGGTGATTTCGATTTCTTACCAGAATGGCAATACTGTCATCGGCGTTCTTCTGCCTGGCATCCCCTATTAATTGCGAAATTATTTCGGCTTCCAGCAGGTCATCACGTGAAATAACAGGATGCAATTTAACCGGCAGTTTTTCTTCGGAAGAATGATAAGGATCCGCCTTGACGTAGTTTACCGCTCCGCGACCAATGTCGGCGCTATTCGGCAATATTTGTTTGAAAGCCTTATTCACCCAATCCACGATGCCAGGGTCTGAACGGAAATTAACAGTAATGTTCAACGGTGTTAGCGCTACCTGATTCAATCTTTGTTGTTGCCATGTGTTCAGAAACAGACCCACTTCTGCTTCGCGGAAACGGTAAATAGATTGCATTGGATCGCCAACCAGAAACAAACTATGACCATCCTGCTCGGACCACCCTGCTGTTAGTTTTTCCAGAAGGTTGTATTGATTAATTGAAATATCCTGAAATTCATCAACCAGTATGTGCTTAATTTGATAATCAAGTTGCAATGCAAGGTCAGTAGGCGTATCTGAATTACCGAGCGACTGAATTGCAGCCTGAGTAATGCCGCTAAAATCCATTTGATTACGTTCTGCAAAAATAAGTCGTAATTGTGCGTCTGCCAATATTAGTAATTGGTAAAGAGCTTCGACTACCTCCCATTCAGAGTCATTATAAACGACAGGTGGTAAATATTTTATTTCAACCAGTTTGGCTGCGAGACTTCTATCCTCGGACAAATTAGCAATTAGTGCTGCAAAACGCGTTTTCATTGCTTTGCGTGTTTCGCTTTCCGCCTTGTTAGCTGACGCGGCTGGAAATCCAAGCTTCACATTTGCTGTTTTTCGCCAGCTATCTGCCTGTGTAAACAACAAGGTTGCTATAGCCTTCCATGTTTCCAACTCAGCAGGATCATTCCCGGGCAATGTGTCGATATCCATACATTGGACAATTGGAGAATCACTGCCTTGCTCTTGCAGGTTTGTTGCAGCAAAACGCAGCAAGACCAATAATTCCTCTGTAAACTGCTCTGGCAGGCAATCTTGCATCCTCGATAATTCTGCCTCCACCAGGTGTGCCAGCGCTTCTTCAAGTTCTTCCCGCTGATGTTGCCTGGCTATATGTCTAAGCCATTGGTCACGACGCGCCAACATAGACGCAAGCATATTCCTCACTCGTGGTAAATCGTTGTCGAGATGTCCGAGCAATACCGCTATTGAGTCTGACCATGTATCGCCAAGCTCCAATTCTGCCAGTGTATTTGCTGCAGCCAGTTGATACAGTTCAGTTGCGTTTTCGATAGTCTCCGGTTGCGCGCCAAAACCTGCGAGCACAGGCATTTGACGGGTTAATGATGCAGTCAGAGAGTCTATTGTTTGTATGCGTAGTCGCGCAGGGTTTTCGGCAAGTTGCCATTGCTGTTTCCGATCCTGTTCAATAACCTGCTCTACCAGTTTAAAAGTTATTTCTGCAGCGGCATTCCCCGGTTTATTACTATTAAGCACCTGATCCAGCGCACCTAATATGCGTCCACGCATCTCTGCAGCTGCTTTTCGAGTAAAGGTTATAGCAATTATTTCTTCGGGCGAGTTAACCATTGCCAGCATTCGAAGATAGCGTTGAATCAATAATTCTGTTTTGCCAGATCCCGCAGGCGCCTGAACAATGAATGATTCGGCAGGGTTTAGTGCATGTTGACGTTGCTGCTGATCAATTGGCTTATTCATAAGCCTCTCCTGGCAGCGAGTTATCATCTGCTACTTCATATACCCGGCAAAATGCATGCAGATCGCAATATCGACAGGTATTTGCGTTCTTTGGATTTACTTCAGCTTTGCCAATACGAAAATCATGTGCGATCCGGGTCATAATTTCATTCCAGCTCGTCATTAGACCGGTCCAGTTTTCAAATTCATCTGTATAAGATGTATCTGCAAAATTCTTTACCCCGGGGAACAATCCTTCTTCATCAGCAACACCTATAAAAGTCGACTCACCTCGTTTCATTTTTGCAAAAACAATAGCAGCTAGATCTGTTTTGCTGGTAATGGCGTACAAGGGAAGTTGCGGATCATCCGGACGCTCATCAAACCATGCATTTAGCGAGACGGTCCCTGTCTTGTAGTCAATAATTACCTGCCTGCCATCAGCAAGCTCATCGATTCGATCAATACGAGTATGAACCTCAATATCATCGAAAATAAAATTATGTTTTGCCTCACATGCCTTAACACTAAAAGTCTGCCTTTGTTTTTCTATGATTAGCCATTCAAGGATGAGACCAAGTAATCGTTGTCTTTCAAGTAATACGAAACGATCTGTAAAAGTCAGGGGTCTCTGTTTTTGATAACTTGCCAGCACTGCATCAATGCTGCTTATGATGACTTTCTTTTCCTCTGCTTCGGTCATTTCTAAAAGTGATGATTGACTGCTAACTTTTGTCCAGAAGTTCTGCATCACATCATGCAACAATGAACCTCGTTGCATTGCATCCAGCCCGATGTCTGCCCGGCTTAATGATTTTGCGTGTAGACGATGACGGGAAAAAGCTCTATAGGCACAGGCTGCCTGATCTTTAAACAAGCCCGTGCCACCACTAACACGTTGACCAGACTTTATCGCGGGAGCGACTTCATCCTGAATAAATTCAATGCTAGCTGAAGAAAAAATAAGTTTACGAAATGATGTTAAACGCTCTACCTGGTATTTTTCGGTATCTTTGAAATAGGACTTAATTAGAGGACTTGGTCTTTGTGCATTTTCCTGTTCATTTTGCGGGTAACTAATTACCACATCTGCAGATGAATTTATCAAACAATCAGTGATATGCCGGCTATATGACAGATGACTTTCCGCAGAGCCTAACGGGAGTTGATGCTGACGTTGCAGAACCAGGGGAATAAAGGGATTAGGTTCTGCAGGCCCCGGCCAGGCATCTTCATGCATGCCCATTATCCATAAGTGATCGAAATGCATTCCTGCCGCCCCCGCCATTCCCATCACCTGCACGGGAACCTCGGCAGTCTCTGGTTGGAAACTGAAAGCCGATGCAAGCTGACGCAATTGTGATAATGCAGCTCGATAGCTTAATGAAGAATTGACGATATCGAGTGAAACAAAGCGTACAAGCAGGTCCTGCCAGGCTTGCATGGTCTGATAATCAGCGCTGCTTAATGTTCGCTCTCCCGGCCATTTGAATATGCTCAGCAATGTTGAAAAGGCTTGTGCCCAGTTTTGCGCTGATTGTCGCGCAGGCAACACCTCAAAAGCAGCTTGCCATTCAAGTAAACATTGAAGAAATATCTCGCTCTGCTCTTTTTCCAGATAGTTTTCGACAATATATTTCAATGTGCTAATTGACAAATGCTGCTCACCAAACTCACGCAGCCTTGCATCAAGCACAGCACGCCCGGCTTTCTCTTCTGTTGCTCCGCGTATAAAAGGCGAGCGCAGTAGTACTCCAAATTCCTGAATTGAAAAGGGCTGTTCCACCAGAGCCAATATTGAAAAAGCGGTATCGATAAGAGGATAGTTATTTAATCCCTTCCCCAGTGAAATACTGTAGGGTTTTTCCGAACTATCGGCAGCTCTTAAAATATTATCTGCCAAAAATACATCATCAAATTGTGTTTGAATTTGCCCGCGAAGTTTTTGCAACCTTGGTACAACAATACCAATATTGCTGTTCTCGCTTGATTGTAATAGATATCGCACCCAGTTGGCTGGAGCATCAATCTCATCTCGCACATCATCAAAACCAGCACCAACTATTTTCTGATTTCGTGTTTCGAATGCTACTTCCTTTACCTCACTACCAGTATCCGATAGTTTTCTTAGAAGTGATCGTTGTTGCGGATGAATACTTTCAAATCCGATAAGAGCAACCTTCTGTTTCAGACTTTTTGAGTTTCCGAATAATTTGGTAATCAGTACATCTGCCAGGCATGCATCATCTATCCATTTTTCAGCCTGGCAAAGTTGCTGGTAGCTGTGAGCCCAGCTTTGAAACGCACGAACATCGTGACTAATGAAAATATCTTTCGGAAAAAGCGGTATTTCCCATTGATGAGATAGTTCCCATGCCTGCACGGCTTTTCTGGCAACATTTTGTGGTTGCAGGATATCTCTGGCGTAATCAGATTTTTGTATTATCTGAAGCCAGAGGGTCTGTTGTTGCCATGCAGCCAGGCGTAATAGCTCAATTTCACCAGACGCTGCGAAATCATCCCAGTATCGATATAACCACGCATGCCAGGGAAGAATCTCAGGGCTTTCCCAGACATTTTTACCTGATTCCAACTGTAAACCAGCATATTGATTTTTTAGATAACGACTCAAACGCATAGTTGGAGTCAAGATACTAAAACCCTGCTGAATTAAGAGTACGATTTCCTTATTCATCTAAATATATTAGGGTCTGTTTACTTGATTTATCCACATTGAATACAGGGTCTTCGGTTGGCCTTCATAACTAAGTGTATGTTAGCCTCTGTTACTGAATAAATTAATAACTATCATTCGAATTCAGGGATTATTTATGCAAAGCCTGCAAAAAAACACCAGAAAAGACTTTGACGCGCCGTGTCATCTAATCGAACCCAGCTTTTATGTGCCAAACTTGAAGGAAGATGTGCGCACAGGTTTACTGGAAGCACCTTATTCGCTGCAGCCCAAGTATTTTTACGACGAACGTGGCTCTCAATTATTCGACAGTATTTGCAATACACCTGAATATTACCCTACCCGTGTAGAAGATGAGCTACTTCAGCTTTACGCCGATAGTATTATTGCTGAAACATTACCCAAACAGATTATTGAATTAGGTAGTGGCACATCCAGAAAAACCCGGCGGTTATTTGATGCCTGTGAAAGCAAAGCTCACTGTTGCAGTTATGCACCTTTTGATGTTTGCGAGCCAATGTTAATCCAGACAGCAAATGATCTACACTCAACTTATAGTTGGCTTGATGTTTCACCATTACTGGGGGATTACCATGCCGGTTTGGCCAACCTTCCGTTAGAATATAACAGAAATCTATTCGTATTCCTTGGCAGCACTATTGGTAATTTTGAACCGGAAGAGGCCAAATCTTTTATTCTGGATCTGCGTAATAAAATGATAGATGGGGATTTTTTTCTAATTGGTGCGGATCGCGTTAAAAATATCAACGTTCTGAACGCAGCATATAACGATTCCAGAGGTCTTACAGCTGAGTTTAACCTGAATGTACTACGCGTTCTTAATCGAGAACTTGGCAGTAATTTTGATTTAAACAAATTTCAGCATCAGGCTCACTATAATATTGAGAAAGGGCGAATTGAAATGCATTTACTATCGCTCGAAGCCCAGAAAATAGATATTGATTCTCTAAAGGCATCTTTCAATCTACAACAGGGAGAAAAAATACTTACCGAATTAAGTCACAAGTATGAATTTGATGAAATCGAATCACTGCTGACAAACTCTGGTTTTGAACTGGTTAAACACTATCAACCGGATAATCAGTATTTTTCACTATTACTTGCGCGCGCAGTCTGATATCCAGATCAACGGTTTACTTCAACATAGTTAATCTTTTTTTTTCTGCCAACGAAGGTTGGTCAATATAAGGATTACGGTTCCCCTGCAGTCGCTCAATTATGTTATTTCGCATCATTTCCTGTTTGCTGGGGGGATCAATTTTATTCCATACCTTGAATAAGACCAGGTTCTTTTTATCAACAGGAATGTTATAGCGGGTATGCATATAAAGCATTGCCCTGGCTATATTACCTCGAGCAATTTGACGTGGTTCGATAACCCCGGATTTCCATTCGAGATCACAATTATCAAAACGCCATTCCTCACCGTTTATCAGACCAAAACGAAAATTATTACGATAGGTAATTATTGATTGAGAAACAGGATACATATTATGCAAGTCTGCCTCCATTCGCATGAATTTTTCGTTCCTGGACTCTCTGCATTGCATGCGATTTTTACATGCAGCATGTTTGGTCATACTGGAAGTCGGATATATATGCTCAATACCAATCAGCAGGCCTTCTGATGTTTTTTTGGCTATGTTAAATTTATAACCACAGTATAAAGACCAGCCCCCTCCCGGATATATTTTACCCCAGAAAGTATTAGTGGAAACTTGATCAAAATCACCTGATATTTCTGCATTGCCGTTTACAAAGTAAACCAAACACAAAAACAACATAAAGGAAGATCGGTAATTACCGATATGAAACTTGTTCATAAATCTAATGTTAAATTATCTGGCTACGCAACTTACTGCTAAATGATATTTCATTCCACATCTTTACCAGTAAGTACTTCACGAAAAAAGGAAGGTGGGTTGGGATTACGCTGCATCTCACCGGATTTTAGCCTTCTAACATAATCCTTATAGGCTGCCATTGCTTTATAACCAAAGAATAATGTAATAGGAACATTGGCCCATAACATCAGACCATTACCGAGTGCCGAAAAATTATCCAGATCCTGCGGCGTTTCTATAAAACCCAGAGTTGCTACTATAACCAGCAAACAAAGAATATATCTATAGGCTGGTACGGAACGCTCATTAAACATAAAGACGATACCCTGCTCGCCATAGTAACTCCACGAGATCATTGTAGATATCGCAAACAACCACGAAGCCAGGGTTACCAGCCACTTACCTAAACCAGGTAAGGCGCTGTCAAAAGCTTTGGCCGTTAAGGTCGCGCCGGGGTAGGTTGCATAAACTCCTTCATCCACCAAACTGGGCTTTGTATCCATACCAATTTGTGAGAACTCAATTATAGTTGTGCCATCATCCTGTTGAAGAAGCTCTCCATCCAGTCTGTGTAAATTATTACCGGTGTTCGGATTCTCTTCACCGTTTAATATGACAAATATTTTTTCGCCATCACGCCATGATGTCGCGTCTTTTTTCTCCGGAGCCAGAGAAGATTCGAGACTCCATAACCCCGCCCCAACTTCCACAATCGCAGGTGCCTGCTGAAACTCGGCCTCACCACTTCTTTCCCAAAGGCCAGACGAAAGAATAACCATGGCCGTGAAAGTGCAAACTACAATAGTGTCTATGAATGGTTCCAGCCCTCCCACAATACCTTCACGAACCGGCTCATCGGTTTTCGCCGCAGAGTGGGCTATAGGGGAAGAACCTGCGCCTGCTTCCGAAGAGAAAAGCGCGCGGCGCATTCCTATCATGATGGCGTAGCCCACTGTCCCACCGATGAATGCACCACTGGCCTCCTGCGGATTAAAAGCAGAAACAATGATAAGTTTAAATAAGCCAGGAATGCTCTCCCAATTCACAGCGAGAACATAGCTACCACCTAGCAGATACAAGACAACCATCAAAGGTACCAGACGACCTGCGACCGCACCAATACGCTTGATCCCACCAATGATTACCATGCCTACAACGATTGCCAGAACAATACCTGTTAACCAACTGGGTACATGGAAATACTCTTGAGTGATGGCACCCACATTCCAGGCCTGGAACATGACACCACCGGTAATAGTGTATGCCAGAAGCGTAATACAAAATATCCAGCCAATAATCTTGCCTGGTATCGCCCAGCTCGGCTTCAATTCAGCCAGACCTTTTGAAACCACCCACATCGGACCACCGTGTGGATTGTCAGGATCATCTGTATTGCGATACAGCATGGACAAAGTGACTTCCGTCAGCTTAATCGACATACCAAGAATACCTACCAGCCACATCCAGAACACTGCACCCGGTCCACCCAGGGCAACGGCCAGAGCTACGCCGCCAATATTACCCAGACCTACTGTTGCTGAGAGGGCTGCCGAAAGGGCCTGGAAATGATTGATTGCTCCGGGATCGGACTTGTCATCATACAGGCCACGCAATACTGCTGTGCCATGGGTAATAGCACGAAACTGTGCAAATCCAGACCAGATAGTGAACAACACACCCGTTCCCAACAGAGCAAACAAAAATGCATCCTGGAACAAAAAGCCTGTGATGGCGGCGATAGTCGCATTAAATTGATCAAGAAAACCCATACTTTTCCCCACTTAATCTTTATTATTTTATTTTACTAATCAGTAATATACCACAACAACTATTTTTCTCATTTATCTGTCAATGTGCAGATATTAATACATTATTCAGCTCCGCAGGTATGGCTGCTAAAAAATCAGTAAACCAGACTCACATATTTACCTGAAGCTTACCAATCCAGTGTCTCCGGAACCTGTGTTTTATTCCGGGCATGTCTATACCGAGAGCTTGCTGCATAGACCAGTTTACGTATCCGATTTAATTCTCCGATGGGTCGGTGAGCCTCGAGTGCATTCCATGGTGTAAAAGATAAATTCTCACAAAACTGTCGTTGTTCATCATTATCAAAAGATTGTGCAGGAACTTTAATTGTCGCAACCGTAATGTAAGGTGAGTCTGATTGCTTCCATTCAATACTTGGGTTTTCGATGGGCATATACTTCTTACTATCCTGTAGCTGCACTTTAAAATTAAAACAGGCTTCATTACTCACTAACTCTTTAGCCATGGTAAGACGCAGAAAATCTGCATCAGATTCATCTGGATTTTTTACATCAGGCGCAGCTGTACATGACTGACTGCTGAATTTTATATTGTTTGGCCCCAGTTTATATGCCGTGTTACTAAAATAGTCATCCCATAAAGGACTATAGGGCGGTGGCGACAATGTATCGAAAACATGACGCAATTCTCTTAGTCGCCACTTGAAAGGGTTAAGAGAAGAAAAGAAAGAAAGTATTTTGTTATCACTTTCCACCAGTTGATTATAATCATCTACATTCCCGGAAAAAAACACCGGGCTATTATGCATAAGAAAATCCTGCGTCTGTATTTTATTCTGAGAAGTATTATTCGAATCTTCTTCCACATTAATCAATTTAAGTGCCATCCCCCTGGAGTCATTTTGTGCATCATGACTATCTGCCAGGTTAGATCCTCCATTGGAGAATCTAATCCATGATTTAAAAACTTTACCTGGCGTCTGCAGAACACCGTAACGAAATTCCTGAGTAATTGAATCAGAAACTTTAAAATAAGCTTTTACGCAAGCATGTCCCTTGGCATGTGCACCACGGGCAGCATAAGTTGTTGTAGTTTCTTTTATAACATTGACAAAGTTATCAGCGGCTCTTTGCGCTTGTTCCTCTTCATCATCTCTGAGTATTTCTTCTGTCGTTACAGGAGCATTGCTGTGCATATGATAGGCAAGAAATACGAGTAACGAGACCATCAGAACAAAAAAAGTGAGCGCGATAGATTTCAAAATACCCATTAGTGAATTTCTATTTCCTCAGGTTCATTATGGGTTTCTCAATAAAAAGGTAAATCAATGTAGCGATCGCCATACTCAATACTGTACTAACGATAAACCCATAAGCAAGACACTCAAGAGTGGACCAGGGGTATTGTTCAGGCATAGTCAGAGTGAGATTCACTATCGCCGGTATAATTACTGACATTACCACCAGGTGAATTAAATACAGCGAATAGGACAAGGTAGCAAAGGGATACCAGAACTGGCTGGAGAAAAAAGCACGAAGAACATCAGCTATAAAGTGCTTTTGCAACAGGGTAGCTATAATCACTATGCCAATACCAAGAGAAAATAAATTGCGATTAAAAATATTATAAAGAATATGAAGGGTCTGATAACTATCATAATCTGTAGACCAGATAGGAAAGACCATGAAAAATACAAGCATGAATACGCCAATGAAAGTTGTTAAAACCCCTGCCCTGGAATTAGCAAAGTTCTCCAGTGAACCCTTATGATAATGAAAACTGTATGCGAGCATACATCCCACCACCAGGCTACCGAATCGGGTATGTAAATTATCATATAAAACCGTGAAAAAATGATTGAAATAATCATCATCTGTATACATACGACTACTGGGCGAGGTACTAATCAGCTCGTCAGTTATGATGATACCTGAACGAACCAGAAAGGAAATCAGGAATATTGACAATAGAACATAACCTGGACGCTTGAAATATTTCAGAATAACGATCAACAACAGAGGATAGATAAAATAAAACTGCTCTTCCACGGCGAGGCTCCAGGTCCAGCCCATAGCCTGGTGCGAGTAATGAACAAAATTGCTAACATAAAGATAGTTCGCCCATAACCATTCACTGTGTGGGCCACCCATGATCCAGTAGGCCGTCAGCGCGAAATAATATGCCGGTGTCAGACGCAGATAGCGACGGATATAGAAATTTCGTAAGTCGATATGGCCATTTTTTATTACCTGCTTCAGCAGGATGCCGGTGATGAGGAAGCCACTCATGACGAAGAACACATCCACACCTTTGTCACTATTCCAGACCCAGGCCCAGGATAAACCCAGTTCCTTAATCATGCTGTCTACCGTTTGAGCAGGGTGTACCCTGGGCCTGTGGTGAGATGAGCCCAGATGAATTCGCTGAGTTTTTGTTCGACGCACTATTACAGTTAGAACGTGCCTGCACTAACAATGCCCTGCTTTATGTGTTTATGGACTGGCGCCATCAATTTGAACTACTCATGGCACGAGAGAAACTCATGATCCCATTAATCAATATGTGTGTCTGGGTGAAGAACAATGGCGGCATGGGCAGCTTCTATCGCTCACAACATGAACTCGTCTATGTCTTCAAACATGGTGATGGTTTATTCATCAATAATGTGGAGCTAGGCAAACACGGTCGTTATCGCACGAACGTTTGGAATTATCCCGGCGTCAATTCATTCGGTGAAGGACGCGATGAAGCGCTTGCCATGCACCCCACTGTAAAACCTGTAGCGATGATCGCTGATGCCATCCTTGATGCGACAAATCGTGGAGACATTGTGTTAGACGGTTTTCTGGGCTCTGGTACAACACTGTTAGCCGCAGAGCAAACGGGCCGCACTTGTTATGGCGTTGAGATTGATCCCCGTTATGTGGATGTGGCTGTTCGTCGTTGGGAAGAGGCCACAGGTAACACTGCTATACACGAACAATCAAGTGTTGCCTTTGAAGATGTCACTATCCGTCGCCCAGACCCCACTATGCGGGAGTTATAAGCCATGACGACCAACGACTACGACGTCGGCTATAAGAAGCCACCAAAACAAGGTCAGTTCAAACTGGGTCAATCGGGCAACCCGAAGGGTCGCCCGAAAGGTCTGCAAAACCTGTCGACGGATTTACAGGAAGAACTGGAGCAGAAGATCCTGATCACAGAAGCTAATAAATCGCAAGAAGTCACCAAGCAGCGGGCGATGATTAAAACCCTGTTCGCCAAAGCCTTAAAAGGTGAAACACGGGCAGCGAATGTGTTGATTGGCTTGATACTCGGCATTGAACAGGCGAGTAAAAACAGCGCCGAAGGTGTATCGCTTACTGAAGAAGATCAGGCCATTCTGGCAGCTTACACAAAACAACTGTTGGGTGATAAAGAACCCAGTAAGCAAGGAGAAAAGACATGAACGAACATAAGATATTTGACGCCCTGCTACGGGATAATTTGAATGCCTTCATTCGCAAAACCTTCGAAACCGTATCGACAGGTGATAGCTTTGCTGACAACTGGCATTTGCAGGCCATTGCCTATCATTTAAAGTTATGTGCACAAGGTGATATTCGACGACTGATCATAACCATACCACCACGCTCCTTAAAATCTATTTCTGCGTCTGTTGCCTTTCCTGCCTGGTTGCTGGGACATGATCCTACCCGCAAAATCATCTGTGTTAGTTATGCAAACGATCTCGCCATCAAACACTCCCTTGATACGCGTATCGTCATGGAGTCAGACTGGTATCGTCGTTGTTTCCCTCACGCAGGCCTTAACCCCAATAAGAATACCCAACATGAGTTTATGACAACAAAATTGGGTTACCGACTCGCTACCTCAGTAGGCGGCACCTTAACCGGACGTGGTGGTAATCTCATTATTGTCGACGACCCACATAAGTCAGACGAAGTGGAATCTGATGTGAAACGGGAAAGTGTGATCAACTGGTTTCGCAATACCCTGGTATCACGTCTGAATGACAAGAAAAAGGATGTCATCATCGTTATTCAACAGCGACTGCATGAAGAAGATCTGGCGGGGCACCTACTGGAAAAAGAAGGTTGGACACACCTGAACTTACCAGCCATAGCAGAGGAAGCAGAATCGATATTGGTGGGCAAAGGAAAATACCATGAACGCAAGGTAGGCGACGTCTTGCATCCAGAGAAAGAACCCATCGAAGCATTGATGCAAATGGAGGAAGACACGGGCTCCTATGCCTTTGCTGCACAATACCAACAACGTCCCGCACCATTAGGGGGCGGGATTGTGAAATGGGCATGGTTTAAGCAACGCTACGCGCAGCGACCTAATAAGCAAGAAGGCGATTATGTGATCCAAAGCTGGGATACCGCCAGTTCAACGGGTCAAATGAATGACTATTCTGTGTGTACAAGCTGGTTGACACGGAATGGTCAGTGTTACTTGCTGGACGTTTTTCGAAAAAGACTGGAGTTTCCACAATTAAAACAGA
>JABHFC010000395.1 GCA_018676275.1 Gammaproteobacteria bacterium
ATATATAATACTCATTTATAGCCATAATATGGCAATATTAGCATAATATATGATATTTTTTCTATTGAATTCTAAATTCTGGGTAATACTGAAGATCATGTTCTGACATACATATTGTCATTTTTAGTTAAAACGAAATAATTGATTCTAGTAACTTCCGTGCATTGGGTGTTCGAAGATCGTAACGACTAGTTGTCTTGATATCAGTGTGTCCAACCAACTGACGAACTGTATTAATATCAACATTTGATTCCAATAACCGAGTAACAAATGACCGACGTAAGTCATGTGGTCTAACCTTACCCAGAGATGCCTCGTCTGCCCTTGCCTTAACGATGTTATATACAGCCTGCGATGACAGTGGCTTCAATTCGATATTATTATTTTTACGTATGCGACAAAATATTGGTTCCTTTTCTTCAGTTCTTTTATTAATCCACTTATCCAACAACATACTGGTTGCAGATGGCAATTTGCATACTCTATCTTTATTGCCCTTAGTCCGACTGACATGTAATTGACGTGCATTGTGATCGTAATCTGCGATAACTAACGATGCCACTTCCGAACGCCTCAAGCCTGTCGTCACCATCACTGCCAGCAATGCACTGTCCCTGATACCCGTGATACTTTTATCTTTCTGACAGTTCCGAAATAAGATTCCTAATTCTTTTGAGCTCAAACTTCGCCCTGTCGGCTCCAGTCGACCTGGTGCACGTTTGACTGACTTGATATGCATCAATTCTTCTGCTTTCAGAATGCCCAAATGAAATGCACACTGTGCCGTCCCTTTCAGGGCCGCCAAACAAAGATTTACTGTGTGTATGGATTTATTTTGTTCAAGTAATTGTGAACGTATTTTGATCATGTCCGCATAACAAAGTGAGCCCCAGTTGTATGTATCAACAGAGCGTCTGCTACGTAAGACTTTAAGTGCAGCGCGTAATTGACTTTTCATACTACGCCGTCCTGATGGTGCTAATGTTTCAAGATAGACTAAAGCTGGATTGATTATTTTTTTCAAATGAATTCTCCTATGATGGTTATAACATGCATTACCGCAAGTAACTTTTTACTTTCGTTAACGGTATTTAAAAACTACGCAAAACCCTTATAAACACCCTGCCAACAGATCAAAAAAAGCTATAACAACTATTAACATAAGTAACTTTTTTGACTTTCTGTCAGCAGCTAAAAACAGCTGTGAAATGACCCCTGTGTTTTGAGCCGTTGGTCAGAAAAACGGATTTTTAAAGGACTACACTCGAGGCGTGTAGTTAACAGAGATGTTTAGGACTTTGTGATGCTGATGCGATCTATATGTTCGATGCGGTCATTGAAATATGAAATCGCATGACAACTGTTACGATTAAGTTGGATCTTGAACAGCAAGGTGGCAGAGGTGTAATCACGATATGCATCCATACGCGCCAGGCTTTGTAAGGCCTGTCTAACATTTTTATCACTGTGAATTTGAGTCTGCATAAATAGTTGACGTAAGTGCAAGCGTCTCGCCTGTGTATCCAGCAGATCAGCCCGATCATTCCAGGCCCAGTCCATATCAACCTGACAAGCCCGTGTAAAATGATTCGTATGAATGTGTGACAGTTGTTTAATCTCGTTAATACAGATCTGGTTCCTCGGTAAAGCATATGGATTGAGCAACGGTCTTACTTCGAAAGAATAGGATTTATCTGCAAAACAAATATATTGATGAAAGGGTAATGCCAGATGATGACTGGCGTACAACTGCTTAATCTCCTTGATTGAAGTGAGTTCCAACAACTTTCGTAAGATTACAACTTTAGGCAACCTATTCTTCCAGGTCTCAGAGAGTTGTTTTTCATAGTTAGCGTGACCAATAGAATTATTTTGAAAGGCAAACGTATTGGTCATTCCAGCTGAACTGGCCAACAATTCAAATGGGTAAGATACACTGGCAAAAGACCGTTTTTTTGTGCCAACGGACAACGAAACTTTCGCATAACACAACGGATAGCGTTGATCATTCTCCTCGTTATGTCCCAATACAAAACCGTCTTGCTGTTTCACCACTACGGCCGAGCAATGGTGACGCTGAATATCTTGCTCTTCAATTGTTAAGGCAAAGATAGCGGGTATTGTCGCAGGAAACCCTGCATCTGTAGCACCTTGGCTTATCCCAGAGATTTCGCCCATCACCTCGGGAAAATATTTGACGGTATTCTCAAACAAGGGGTAGAGCGTATCATCCCATCCCCGGTTTAAGTAATATGAATAAGGTTTATCGTGAGATTGTAAAAAGGCTTGACCATATTGGGTCTGTTGTAGACGTTTAAACTTTTGTCCCCACCACCATCCCAGTTGATAGCCTATATCGAAATAATCCCCTTCTAGATGAATCCAGTGCATAGTAATCCCCTATTGAAATCGTTTATGAAAGTTTGTTGTTTAGGCCGTGAAAAGACCTGTAAGAAATGCAGCAAATACGAACTTGAAAAAACTTGTTTGGTTTGGCTCAGATAGGAGCCCATACCGCAGCTAAGGAACTACAGAAGACCTCGCTCAGCAAAAGACACAACTTCATCAGAGCCAATGATGAAATGATCGAGTACGCGTATATCGACCATAGTTAAGGCTTCTTTTAGTCGTTGCGTAATGTTTTGATCTGCACGGCTTGGCTCTGCAACACCAGAGGGGTGATTATGCGCAAAGATCACGGCAGCGGCGTTGTGTTCAAGCGCGGCTTTAACCACTTCACGTGGGTGCACCGTAGCCCCATCAATCGTGCCCTTAAACATCTCTTCAAATGAGATAACTCGATGTCGGTTATCCAAAAACAATGCTGCAAACACCTCATGCTCATAGGCCGCTAATCTTGATTGTAAATAGTCACGACTCATTGAGGGGCTTGATAGCACTGTACCTCGGCGAAAACGCCTGCTTAACAGGCACTTCGCCATGTAGATTATTTCTTCACTGGATGCGGGTTCGGATAGCACATAACGGCCACGCGAATCCGCCGCTTGTTTAAACGGTGAACACATAATGGACTCCTTATATAATGGTAGAAATTGGGTTTAAAGAAGTGATTGATGTAAACGGACACAACTGAGCCAAAGGAATGACTCATTACTGTAATGGATTGAGGTTCTATCCAGGTTCAAACAACTCCCTGACCTCACGTATGAGAAAAAACTGATCCGTGTCTTATCTTACCGATGCATACAGACACATATTGCTACAACTATCCGTATGTGAGTACGTCACCGTATATGGTCTTTAATTGAATACCTATTATGGAAGTGACGAAACCTGAAATGGTACTGGTGTACCGCAGAAGAAAAGTTTTCATGCACACCCGTAGAACGACTGTTCTATTCAGTTCGGTGAATCAGATAAATACAGTAACTATTTGAGGGGTTGTTTTGGCTAAAGAAAGCCTACAGCAATAGAGATAGTGCCCTTTCGTTTTTAACGTAACTTTCCAGTCTTGACAGTCTGAAAATGTCTCAAAAAACACGCTAAAACATGACTGTATTTTACCAAAATTGAGCACGAAAACCAAATTCGATGTAGCTTATAACTAACTGTTTTTATTGGTATATTATGCTTATTTCAGTCATTTTTGATTGGTTTGATGATATGTTGAATTTAATGTCTAAAAGCCAGGATAAGGGGCTAAATTTGAAGGTTTTGGAGATGTACGAAAGGGCTCCAACTTGGTAGGTTTGTTACAAATCCACCTATCGTAGAGGATAAAATTGTTAGTTCTGACCGTCTGCTTCACTCCCGAAAGCAGACCTTAAGATAGCTCTAGTGCCTACTTCCGCTTCCGACCCAAAGCGGACACTCACTAGAAAAAAATATCAAGAATAGAAGTTCATGTCGTATGAATATCACAGACCATTGATGTAAGTCTCAACTTGTTCCATTAGATTATCCAGCTTAGGTGCACTTTGGTTAATTACATCCCAATCGTTCTTTTTTCCTGCCTCCTCTAATTCACTGCACAAGTCCGCTAATTCATTCGCACCAATACTATAAGCGGAAGATTTGAGTTTGTGAGCGGCTTGTTTTACGGCTTCAGACAGATGGCGTTCATAACCAGATTGTAACTCCAGAATTATCTTCTTTGACGGTTCAATAAAACCAAACAAAATCTCCTTTAACATTTCTGGATCATCACCAAACATTGTTTTAAGGGCACTTTCATCGATGGGGCCATTACTTTCGTCCTGTTGTGCATCTTTGGTATCTAATGTTTCATTCTGAATAGTTTGGTTACTCGCCTCTTTGCCTTCAGGCATCCACTTATGAAGTTTTCCCCTTAGCTCCTTCATGTCTATGGGCTTCGACATGTAATCATCCATGCCTGTTTCCAGACATCGTTCTGCCTCACCCTGTAACGCATTCGCTGTAATGGCGATGATAGTGCCGTGGGTATCTGATCCTTCTTCGTCCTGGCGAATCGCATTGGTAAGTTCAAACCCATCCATGTTAGGCATGTTGCAATCGGTCAATAGAATCGCATAGTCGTTACTGCGCCATGCTTCCAGTGCGAGTTTGCCATCTTCCGCCATTTCACAGGTATAGCCCAGCAATGTTAATTGTCGTCCTATTACGTCTCGATTAGTGGGATTATCTTCTGCAACCAGTATGAGCGTCCCTTGTTCTCGTGCCTCTTCTACTGTCAACGTCTTGCCGATTGACTTCATGTCTTCGACTTCCTCTTCGTAATGCACTTCCGGACTTTCCCGGCCTGCAGCAATAGCCACAGCAGAAATAAATGCAGCTCGACATAGTGGATTGACATCCAGAAAGACACCAATCTCTGAATCCATCCGTGCCCTATGTCGTGTGCCTTGCAGCAGGAACACAAACCGGGTTTTAAGGCCTGCTTCTTTAGCCGCATCACCTATAGGGATAATTTCTTCGCGTGTCCATTGAGGTCCCATCACAACAACATCATAGGGTGTTCCCTCATCCAAAGCGGCTTGGCATTGATCAAAAACACTATCCAACTTATCACTGACATCAACCGTACTCTTCCAGTGATCGAGATAGTGTTGCAGGATGGTTCTTTCCACAGGATTATTGTTAACCAGTAACAGTCGCAAACCGCTCAGGTCTTTTATCGTGTGTTCTTTAACCTGCTTATCACTCGGAGAAAACGGTATGATTGAATAAAACTCAGACCCTTCATCCAGTTTACTGTTAACGCCTATTTCGCCCCCCATCATTTCCGTCAGGCTTTTACATATGGTTAAGCCTAAACCGGTGCCGCCAAACTGACGTGTGGTTGATGACTCGGCTTGTGAAAATGCCTGGAACAATTTGGCCTGGCCTTCTTCTGATATCCCAATCCCCTGGTCAATAACAGAAAAACGAATTGTTATTTTATCATCGGCATTGTTTTCAACTCGTTCTGCCCGAATAACTACTAGTCCTTCTTCAGTGAACTTGATGGCATTACCACCAAGATTGATGATGATTTGTCGTATACGAACCGGATCACCTGTAACAAATTGAGGTAGCTCGGGATCTATATAGGTAATGAGTCGAAGCCCTTTTTTGGTGGCATTGACTGCAATCGTTTGTGCAGAGCCTTCCACGACATCTAGCAGGGATAGAGGAATGGGTTCCAGATCCATCTTACCCGCCTCGATCTTGGAGAAATCGAGGATGTCGTTAATGATGGTCAACAGTGATTGGCCGGAATCACCGATCGTCTGCAGCATCTGCTTCTGCTCACCCTTCAATTGTGTTTGTCGTAAGAGGTCTACCATGCCGATGATGCCGTTCATGGGTGTACGGATTTCATGACTCATGGACGCGAGGAATGTTGCTTTGGCCTCGGTGGCTACTTCCGCAGCATCTTTAGCTTCCCGAATATCTTTTTCCATTAATTTACGATCAGTAATATCAGAATATGTACGGACAAAGCCTCCAGACGTAAGCGGACTCTGTGTGACCTCGATGACATGCCCGTCTGCTCTAGTTAACTCAAATACCTCATGACTAGACATGTTAGCCAAACTCATTGAACGCTTATATCCCTCATCACCAGGTTCGTAATTGAGTCTGACAATGTCTTCGAAGGTTGTACAACGATTAATCTGTTCTCTAGTTACGTTTACGTAATCAACTAATTTGTCGTTGTGTATGAGTATTTTTTGCTGATCATCAACCATTATGATTCCTTGACCCATATTCTCCAGGGTCGTGTTGACAATTACATTTGCCGACTCGGCTTCTTCCTTCGCTTGAGTTATTTTCTCCTGCATTTGTTTTTGTTTTGTGATATCACGAACAGTGCCAGTGAATATGTGCCCATTACCAAGCAGAGCCTCGCCCACAGAAAGGTCCATAGGGAACTCGGTTCCATCCTTGTGCAATCCAATCACTTCCCTGTTTGTTCCTACAATACGGGCCTCGCCGGTTCGCAGATAACGTTCAAGGTAGCCATCATGCTCACTATGGAATGGTTCGGGCATGAGCATCTTTATATTCTCCCCCAGAACTTCATCTGAGTCGTAACCGAAGATGCGTCCGGCCGACGGACTGAAACTTTGGATGATACCCTTCTCGTCGATGACGATGATGCCGTCCGGAGCGTTGTCGATAATGCTGTGTGCGCGCGTCTCGCTGTTCTGTAGTTCTTGAGTTCTTTCGATGACACGCTCTTCCAGTTCATCCCGGGCGTGGCGCATCACCTGTGCAGACCGCAAAGCCATCATCCAGGTGAAAAGCAAGGCGGAAATGGTAAGAAACAATGTGATCCCGATGATAACCAACAGGCTCAGACGCAGGCTATGATATCCTTTCATCACCTCAGCCACATCAATCTCGGAAGCCATGCCTAGCTCCAGATGGTTATCCCACATCCAAGCCCCAAAAACCGGTATACCGCGATAGTCCCTGTAGCCATCGTTCACGTCCACCACCAGTTCGCTATGACCGTCTCTCACTTGTTTTAAGATGGCATCCTGACTTATTCTAATTACATCCGCGGCCATTCGCGTGAGGGGGAGTTCAGCATTGGCAACATGAGGCTTAAAACCATCCAGCATGTTGCCGCCCGGATCACGAATCTCTATTCTGTGCTGATGCTTTTCCCCTTCGCGAATTAAACCAATGTCAATTAGCTGTTTATGGAATCGGCTTTCGGTAACGAGAAACCCTTCCCGATCGAACAGATAACTTTCTCCGGATGTGAAGATGCGACCAGACTGCATTATTTCCGACAATCGGCCCTCTGTAAGCAACCGCTGTGTCAATACTGCCAATACGAACCCATCCACGTCACGGATTGGCACGGCAAAAAACATGGTCAGTTGATTTTTCGTCCCGTTTGAGGAATCGCCGTTCTGAACATTAATGACAACATCCGACCGAATGGGTGGAATGAACTCAGCATCGCCCTGGAATGCTCGGGCCAACAATTCAGGATGCTTTTCGGCGATGAGGTTTTTCGTACCGAGGTTGGAATCCCGTCCGGAGCCAATACTGATTGATTTAGGGTTGATAATGAAAAAGCCAATATTGCCAAACTCGGCCTCGTTTTTCTTAAAGAATGCCCTGGCTTCGGAAAGTGGTTGTGAGCGTTTGAGCGTGTCCGCTCCTACCGGTACTTCCAACAATCTCCTGGTTATCGCAACAAGTTCCGGATCCCGCCCTAACTGTAAAAGGAATTTTTGGCGCTCACTGATCCAAGAATCAAGCCTTTCCATCGTGCTTTGAAGAACGACCTCCAGTTCGACCCGGGTGCTGTCCAAGGCCCTCTTTTTATTTCGTTCAAGAACACTCCATACCAGCCCAGTGACAAGCACGACTATTAGGCTGATTATGATGAGTGTAGTGACCCTAAATCCCTTTGAATCAAAATGACTCACCAGACCTTCACTCGTAAATAGACGTGGAAGCATCACAACCTCTTCTCCAACCATGAACCAAAGGCGAACTATATCATTTCGATATTTGATGGAAAGGTTTTTCGCCTTTGCATTGATTTCATTACCTAACCACTGTCACGCCTATGTGTAACGTAAGGATGATCATCTGGACTTCCCTAACAATCGTCTAGCAGTTATAAATTAGAATTATATCGTCCTTCAAAATTAATTTTCTATCCCCTAAACTCTCATGGAGGGGGGGGTAACATGAAAAAACTAAGTATATAAACTCACTATGTAGTGGTCAACCGATCTCGGACACTTTGTTAAGCGTATTTTCATAATCCATTGGTGTCTTGTAACCCAGCGTCGAATGTAGACGTCTTGAGTTGTAATACACCG
>JABHFC010000046.1 GCA_018676275.1 Gammaproteobacteria bacterium
CTCGGGTCAAACCTATATTGCGGCCATTAATGGTGCCTGTGCCGGAGGTGGTTATGAGTTAGCTCTGGCATGCGATAACTTAATTTTAGTCGATGATGGAGCAACTGCGGTTTCACTGCCTGAGTTGCCTTTACTGGCCGTCCTGCCTGGTACAGGTGGCTTAACTCGCCTTGCAGATAAGCGAATGGTGCGTCGTGATCACGCTGATTATTTCTGCACTATCGAAGAAGGTATCAAGGGTAAGCGAGCAAAGGATTGGAACCTGGTTGATGAATTAGTCACGGCATCCAATTTTGAAGCCAGCGTTCAGCAAAGAGCTGAACAGGCAGCAGATAAGAATAGCCATATGCGCGGGGATAAAGGAATTGAATTAACTCCATTAACGCGCAGCTTCAAGGAAAACGAAATTAGCTATAACAATATTAATGTCGTTATCGACAGGAATCTGGCTGTAGCCACTATCACTATCAATGCCCCAAGCAACCCAGTACCGAATGATGTAAATACTATTTACGATCAGGGCGTTGACTTCTGGCCACTGGCATTGGCACGTGAGCTTGACGACTTGATTCTTCACTTGCGATTCAATGAAGTGGAAATTGGCACATGGCTATTCAAAAGTCGTGGTGACGCCAGTCTGGTTACAGCGGCAGATCATGTTCTTATTGATAATGCTGAATTCTGGCTGGTGCGTGAAACCACTCTTTATTTGAAACGAGTTTTAAAAAGAATAGACGTCAGCGCCCGAACCCTGATTGCAGCAATTGAGCCGGGTAGTTGTTTCGTAGGAACCTTGCTGGAATTTGTACTTGCATGTGATCAAAGCATGATGCTCGATGGGCAATTTGAAGATGATGAGACTCCAGCGGCAACAATCGCCATGACGGCAATGAACTTTGGTTTCTACCCGATGGTAAATGATCTGACTCGTCTGCAAAGTCGATTTCTCGCCAAACCTGAACACCTTGATACATTAAGGGAATTGGGAGAAGAGTCTATTGATGCCGAGCAAGCAGATTCATTCGGCCTGGTTACTTTTATTCCCGATGATATCGACTGGGAAGATGAATTGCGTATTCCTCTGGAAGCAAGGGCGAGTTTTTCTCCCGATGCTTTGACGGGCATGGAAGCAAACCTTCGTTTTGGCGGACAGGAAACAATGGAATCCAAAATATTCAGCCGACTCAGTGCCTGGCAAAACTGGATATTTCAAAGACCAAATGCAGTAGGTGAAGAAGGTGCCCTGGTGTTATACGGAAGCGGCAAGCGCGCAAACTTTAATAAACAACGCATTTAGACACAGGTAAGCGAAAATGACTGCAAATATAAATTACGACGAACTAATACCAAATAACGTAAACCTGTCCTCAGACAGAAAATTACTGCGCGCGCTTGAGTCATGGCATCCCAAATATATTAACTGGTGGAAGTCCAGAGGGCCTGATGTATTTCAGGACAAAGAAATCTATCTGCGCACTGCAATTAGTGTTGATAAAAAGGGATGGGCGCACTTTGATCACGTAAAAATGCCTGACTACCGTTGGGGGATTTTTCTGGCTGAATCGACAGCAGAAGATAAGAAAATCAATTTTGGCGATCATAAAGGCAAGCCAGTCTGGAACGAAGTCCCGGGAGAACATCGCGGAGCCCTGAGACGGCTAATTGTCACCCAGGGTGATACTGAACCAGCCTCTGTGGAACAACAACGTTTACTGGCAATGACTGCGCCATCACTTGTGGATATGCGTAATTTATTCCAGGTGAATGTTGAAGAAGGAAGACATTTATGGGCAATGGTGTACTTACTGATGGCTCACTTCGGACGAGATGGTCGCGAAGAAGCAGAAGAGCTACTCATTCGTTCTTCAGGAGACTCGGATAAACCTCGAATCCTGGGCGCGTTCAATGAAAAAACACCTGACTGGTTATCATTTTATATGTTCACCTATTTCACTGATCGGGATGGGAAGTATCAACTTGCTTCACTGGCGGAATCCGCATTTGACCCGCTGGCACGTTCCTGCCAGTTTATGTTAACGGAAGAAGCACATCACATGTATGTAGGTGAGACGGGAGTAGCCCGGGTGATTCAGCGTGCCTGTGACTTGATGAAGGAAAATGATACTGATGATATCAAGCAGCATGGTGGTATCGATCTTCCTACTTTACAAAAATACATTAACTTTCACTTCAGTGTTTCTGAAGATTTATTCGGCGCAGAAAAATCTACTAATGCAGCAAACTATTTCACTGCTGGCTTGAAAGGACGATATCAGGAAAGCAGAATTCAGGATGACCACAAGCTTGTGGACGATCCTTATACAGTTATCAAAAGACAAAATGGTGGCTTTAAGCGTGAAGAAGTTCCTGCTCTGGATGTAATTAACGAACGTTTACGCGATGATTACATTGTTGATTGTCAACGAGGTGTTGATCGCTGGAACAAAATTATTGCCGATAACGGCATAAATTTCGAACTGAAATTACCTCATCGTGCTTTTCATCGCGCCATTGGTGATTTTGCAGGCATGCCAGTATCTCCTGAAGGTGAGGTAATTACTCAGGAAGAGTTTGATGCCAATCTGGAAAATTGGTTGCCTTCCGATAAAGACAGGGAATATGTTGGATCTTTAATGGTACAGGTTACCGAGCCGGGTAAATTTGCAAACTGGATTGCGCCTCCC
>JABHFC010000396.1 GCA_018676275.1 Gammaproteobacteria bacterium
GCTGCCACAGCTTAGAAAAAACAGGAATACAAGTCGCCAGAATATTCCAGTGTTGGCTAGATCGCTCATGCCTTAGATCGCGTCACCAGGGAGGCTAATACCAACCTGACCAATAGCTCGAAATAAAAATTCAGACGAATTTGAAAACCCTGGGTTTGTAGCTACCCGCTTGAACTGCAACGAGTGGGTGTACTCGCTGATTTCACCAATATTCATTACAATCCGAGCTCCGTTCACCTTTCTTTGTTCAAAATAGTAATAGAGATTGACTCATTACGGAGGCTCTCCCGCGTTTTCGTGCTGTAAGAATAACTTCCTCCAACTCCAGATCAGAACTATTCTTTTGTCCGCATTCCATATTGAAAAAAGAACTTAAATTCTACAAGTAGCTGGGAATTACCGAATTGACTTTAACTGCAAGATCCCACCTTCGGGTAAATATAATTGTTCCTTATCTGAACCCAACTGAAGGTCGACATTGTCCGAGTACGTAACCTGGTTATCCATCACCGTTATCATAAAGTCAGTGTGTAATTCCAGGGCATCTTCCAACTTTGTGAATATACCCGATGCAGATAAGTAACTGTCACCATTTAGGTATATCAGAATAAACCTGTCTTCCGAAAATGCGAGGTATCCGTTTTCATAAGCATCAATTTCTACCTTTCCATTTCCGATTTTCTCCAACAGTTGAACAGAATTTTCATCAAATGAAAGTTTGAGTGTATTGTTATCCAGCAAGATACTCGCATGATTCCTGCCTTTTCTTCGCACGTTCATTTTCTGCTCTTGATCAGGAGAGAAAATGATCCCTAATTCGACATCGAAATAAGAAATTCCGTTTTCAATACTGTATGTGCCAACATGCGCCTGACCCACTTTTTCCATATGCGACACTCTAGTATCAATCGCATGTTGAATGAATTTTCCATTATGAAACAAAAAATATCCCTGATTAGGAGCCAACTTACCACCCTTATGCGATATAGACTTGTACTCCCACAGACCACTTAATCGTTGTTCTTTTTTCATATCCGCTGGATTTGCAAAGAGCTGAGATGAGAAAATAGAAATGAAAAGCAATACCGAATATAGTGTCTTCATTATGTTTTGCGTCCTGAATAGTTAAGCCTGTTACTGTACTGGTTGAATTATTATCTATTTTTTATATCTTAGTCAACTGACTCATAAGTTATCATTATTCATGCCAATTTCAAAGCTTGTATATTGCCAAACCAGCATCCGCATCATTTTTTGTGTTACCTAAAACTAAAAATTACCCAAACATATCCACAACCTGTAGAAGGAAACTTTTAAATCCAGAATTTTCAATTTGAGGAAGGAGGGATACAGTGAGTAAATGTCTTCCATGCGTTCACTAAAGTAAGTGTTTATTATTGTGGGATATAGGGATCCTTTGTTCCAGGTTTTATCGGTGGCTCCCTCTCAAGGGATTGTTTAAACTCATTAATTCGTTTGCCGATATGAGGAAGAATCCAGAAACCTTCTATCTTACCCTCACCAAAAAGATCCCTCTCCTCCGTTGGATCGAGCATAACGTTGTAGACCCATGGGTATTTCCTGGTTTCAGTTGATTCCAGGATATCCTTCGGTTTATTAAAATGTACTTTCCAGTTTCTCCACTTGTAAGCCTCAATCTTATCAAAAAATATTGGAAATTCTTCACGGGCCGATTTTTCTTTTCCGGCAAAGAAAAAATCTCCCTGATCAACACCATCAATAATTCTGTCATCAGGGACATCTACATCAACCAGATTAGCTAATGTTGGTAATATATCCACTACATGAACAATTTCATTGCTGATCCTCCCCGCTTTTACTCTGTCGGGCCAGCGAATCATGAAAGGGGTACGAATACCACCTTCCGTAGGTGTGTTTACATAACCACGCCATGGTCCTGCCGACCCTGGCCAAGGCAATAAAAAGTCTGGACCGTCGTCACTGGTCCAGATGACAATAGTGTTATTACGGATATCAAGATCATCAATACTGTCCAGGATTTGACCGGCGCGGTGATCAATCTCTGCCAGCACATCTGCAAATTCACCGTTGCCGGTTTTGCCATCAAAGTCAGGATGAGGAAGCGAAGGTACATGTGGTTGTGTAAATGGCACATACGCAAAAAAAGGTTTTTTCTCCTTCACTTTCTTTTTCATAAAAGCAATGGTCTTATCTACTACTAGCGCATCAATTTTCCTTCTCGCATTCAAATCATAAGGTTCAATCTTTTTTGACGTCTCCCCTTTTCGACCTTCCATAATAAAGTCAGTCTTTCCCACCGTGGGATCATACTGGAATTGTTTGGAAAACATGGTCTCCAGGGAAGTATTAGGTATCCCGTACCATTCATCGAAGCCCTGGTCTGTCGGGTAGCGCCCGAGAGAATCTCCCAGGTGCCATTTACCGAAGTGGCCCGTAGCATATCCCGCCTCTGAGAGGAGTTCAGCCAGGGTAATTTCCCATTGCACCAGACCATAGAGCTGTCCCCATACGACTTTTGTTGTGCCTGAGCGTATTGGATGCCTGCCCGTCATGAGAGCCGAGCGGGTGGGTGTACACTGGACTTCGACATTGAAATTCAACAGACGCAAACCTTCCTGTGCAAATTGATCTAGCCGGGGAGTCTTTGCCCCCCGAATAATTCCTCCACCATAGACACCCAGTTCACCCCACCCAAAATTGTCGGTCATCATGAATACAATATTTGGCTTATTGGTTGTTGCATGTATAGCATAGCTGTTGCAAAGAAAAACGGAGAGGATAAGCACCAAGCTGCTAACATAATTTGTTTTTTTCATCATACAATCATCCTCAACATTCAATGGAGGGTGTATATAACCCGACTATCCTACCCGTTACAGATTCTTTGTTTCCTTTCAGCGAATAGTCCTCTATTTAGCGAATCAAAACAGACTATTTGCACGCTCTAAGATCTGTTGTCATTACACCCAATTGCAGCATCAACGGAATGAGATCCCAATAGTCTGTATTTTTACTGATTTTTCCGTTTTTAAACTCAAATATAGTAGTGCCAGTAAAATTGACTTTTTTGCCCGTTACATCAATGCCGTGAAATTCTCCATTCCAGGTATTAGTAATCGTCCATACAGCTGCACCCTTCGTTTCTGTCGCAAAATATTCAGAATACTCAAGATGAAAGTCAGGTTGCATACTAAATACTTCCTCTGCGAATTCCACGACCCCTTTTTTACCATGCTTCACCACACCCAGTGTTGGATCAGCGTAGACACAATCATCGGTAAAAAAAGTCTGAACTTTATCTATATCATGGGCAGACCATACAGCAGGGTATTCTGCGAGCAGTTTCTCATTGTCATTGGACATACTAATTCTCCTTAATTGAATCTCGTCGTTGTCTATCTCTGAATATTCGGTAACACTTTTTCTCCAAGAAGCCTGATAGCTTCCATCGCATTTGGTCCGTGGGGCGGGCCGAAAGCAATATTTGTCGCACCGGCGTCGATAAGAGCTTCGACCTGCGGAATAACGTCTTCAGGTGTACCCGTGAGCGAGAAACTTTTTACCGCTTCATCTGGAACAAAGGATGCTGCCTTCTCATGATCTCCAGCAAGATAGGCCGCGTTGGCTTTTTTAATCGCTTCCTCATCAATTCCCACTTCCTCTTTCGTTGGACTAAGGAAAGGCAGATAAATGGCAAGCAATTCTTTCATTGTTCTGATCGCAGCTTCGCGATCTTCTGATATGGAACACAGGGGACCCACAATCATTTCAATATTGTCTGGGTTTCTGCCAACACGCTCTGCGCCTATACGGACATTGTCACGGAGTTTAGTTACATATCCCGGATCAGCGACACAGTCCGCTTTAGTCCCAATAGCCACTTCACCACCAAGTTGTGACACCTTTGGCCCCCAGGTCCCGATAAATATCGGAATATCATCTCGTACTGGCTTATGGTGAAACACCAGTTCAGGGGTAGCATGAAAATACTCACCGTCAAAAGGGCTGGTATCCTGCGCAATGACCTTACGCATTAATTGCACCGCCTCACGCAGCATGTTGATGGTGCTTTTCGGTTTTTTCAGACCTACCATTGGGTTTAGCCCACCCCTGCCAACCCCGCAAATGGCGCGCCCTCCAGTAAGTTCATCAAGGGCAACGAGGTTTGCAGCATGGTAAACCGGATGAGCCATCATCGGGGAAACAATGGCAGGGCCCAGTTTGATGTGTTTAGTGTGCTGACCTATCAGTGTCAGAATTGGCCAGGCCGGTCGCATGATCAGATCATCAGCTATATGTAGTTCATCAAAACCATAGTTTTCTATTTCTTGCGCCAGACCGACATAATCCTGAATCGGATAAGTGCCGGGAGTCATCATGCTAATTTTTATGCTCATTTACTGATTTGTACCTTAGTTAAAATTGTTGATAGCGAATTCTATCGGTTCGCAAGTATAAATGTAGCTGAGATAATAATATGCGCTTTCCAAATCGTACTGTTAATAGCCCATTGATGCAAAACCGGA
>JABHFC010000397.1 GCA_018676275.1 Gammaproteobacteria bacterium
CTTTACTTTCGCTTCCGGGTCTTTGCGTAGAAACAGCGTTTGCTTGCCGAGTAGTACCTTACGCGCTTCTTCAGTCAATAATAAAGAGCCATAACCTTCAGCATCAACAGACAATAATTCGCGCGCAATAAGTTGACGATAAACGGATTTCCATTGATTCGCCGACAGTTCTTTTCCAATACCATAGGTTGAGATGCGGTGATGGCCGAATTGTTGCACCTTGGCATTGTCTTTCCCCATCAATACATCGACAAGATGTCCGGCACCGAAACGTTGGTCAGTTCGGTAGGCACAGGATAAAGCCTTTTGTGCAACTTCTGTCGCATCCCAGGTTTCCACAGGCACTAAACAGGTATCGCAATTGCCACAAGGTTCTTTTAACTCATCATCAAAATAAGCCAGTAAGGCCTGACGTCGACATGTGATTATTTCACATAGACCTAACATGGCATCCAGTTTTTGACGTTCTACTCGTTTGTATATTTCGTTGGCATCAGATGTGCCCATCATTTGCCGTAACTTAACGACATCCTGTAAGCCATAAATCATCCAGGCATTCGCCGGTAAACCATCGCGCCCGGCGCGGCCGGTTTCCTGATAGTAAGCTTCAATACTCTTTGGTAAATCAATATGAGCAACGAAACGCACATTGGGTTTATCGATACCTAAACCAAAAGCAATGGTGGCAACAATGACAACACCTTCTTCGCGTAAAAATCGTTCCTGGTGATGTGCTCTTTCTTCTTTGCCAAGACCTGCATGATAAGGCAGCGCTTCTATACCTTTGCTATTCAACCAGCTCGCTGTTTTATCGACACTGTTACGGGACAGGCAATAAACAATTCCGGCGTCGCCCTGATGTTCTGACTGGATGAAATCCAGTAGCTGTTGTTTTGCGCTGGATTTCTGGGTAATGCGATATTGAATATTGGGGCGATCAAAACTACTAATGAAATGGCGTGCATCTGCAAGATGCAAATTCTGGATTATTTCAGTGCGAGTGCGCTCATCTGCGGTAGCGGTCAATGCGATACGAGGTACATTCGGGTAACGTTGTTCTATTAATGTCAGTTGCAGATAATCACTGCGAAAATCATGCCCCCATTGCGAGACACAATGGGCTTCATCAATGGCGAACAATGCAATGCTTATACGATCAAGCAGCGATAACATGCGCGCCGAGTTCAAACGTTCAGGTGCGATATAGAGTAAGTCCAGCTCACCATTCGCCAGTTGATCTTCCACCATGCGTTCGGTTTCATAATCGAGGGTTGAATTCAAAAACGCGGCTTTTACGCCTAATTGTGACAAGGCACTGACCTGATCCTGCATCAGGGCTATCAGGGGAGAGATAACCACACCAACACCGGGTCGAACCATGGCGGGAATTTGATAACAAAGGGACTTGCCTGCGCCAGTCGGCATCAATACCAGCGCATCCTGGCCAGCAAGCAGGGTTTCAATTACTTGTTCTTGTGAGTCCCGGAAATGATCGTAGCCAAAGGTGGTTTTGAGTACATCTACTGCTGCTTCCATCATTATTTGTGGCGTTTCCCGGGACAACTGTGAGTTAGAGCGGGATTATCCTATATAGAGTCAAACTGGCCTAGTGAATTTCCTGTTCATTGTTAAATGCGATGACAAAACTCACTTATTCATTGAAAGGAGCGCCTTTTATTTTACCGATGAAACCCAGTTTGTGATGACCTGCGATGTGGCAATCTGGTTTTCTTATTGCCTGGTCATCTATCAGTGCAGAGAAGCATTGTTTGAAATCAAGACGCGGATAAGCATTAACAATGGCATCGCGTGTTTCTGCTGAAACGTCTTCTGCTCGAAAACCGATAACATCGATTCCGGCACCATAATGTACCAGGGCAATTTCGGGTTCCCGTTGATGGGCAATACCAACAGCGGAATGCAGAGCAATCGCCTCGTGCACCATGTCTGCCTTTTCCTTCTCATAACCCTTCTCGATAACAAAACTATGAGCTGCATCTGCGCCGACAACTTCAAAGGAACCTTCTGTTTTGTCATGTGGGTCGACCAGGCCGAGGTCATGCATTATCGAAGCCAGGTAAAAAACTTCCATATCCGCTTTTAGATTCAGGTGCCTGGCAAGTGCGACGCCAAAGCAATAAGTGCGAATGGAATGATTGATGAGAAACTGCGGAGAACAACTCTCTACCAGTTCGGTTGCCTGCTTTGCGATTGTGGAATCGGGTATTTTTATATCGGCAATACCTATCGGTATCGGACGATTGTGACCAAAGGCACGTGCAATTTTCCTGAAAAGTCCGCCCACTTCCAGCCTGGCGAATCGTGAGATCAATATCGGTGTGGGTGTTTTTGACAGGGCTGTGGTTAATTCCATTATTTTTATCTCTTAAATTGAGTAGATGAAAACTTACTGGAATTAAATCTTCCCCGCCAGCCAGATACGGACAAGTTTTGTCTCTTAAAGAGGTTTGCCTGAAAGAATCTTTGACATCATTTCCAGATCAATATTACCGCCGGTGACAACACAGACAGTTTTCCCTTTCGGAGCCTGACTGGAAAGGGCGGCGGCAACGGGCAGGGCACCGGCACCTTCGGCAACAACATGGTTTTGTTCAAACATTAATCTGACCGCAGCAACAACTTGTGCAACAGGTAATACTATTGTGTCGTCTACCATCGTTTTCACAAGTGGCCACATTTCTTCAAGCACTGAAGGGGCGCCGGCACCGGAGATAAAAGAAGGTCGTGTCTCGACTGTGACAGGTTCACCCCGCTTCAGTGCGGCAGTGACCGGAGCTGCAGTTTCGGCTTCGGCCACAATCATTTTTGTGTCAGGTTTCAAGGCGCGAATCGCCGAGGCTATTCCACAGGCAACACCGCCGCCGCCAAAAGGCACAATGATGGAGTCCACATCAGGAAGTTGTTCGATTATTTCGAGACCCATGGTGGCATTGCCTGCCAGTGCCGCCGGGCTTCTGACCGCATCCACATAAAACCCGGCGTCGTCGGGGTGGCCGGAATTCTGAATTATTTGCCACCAGTCATCGTCGCCCATGATTTCAACATGTGCACCAAATTCACGCATCGTAGAAAGTTTTCCCTGGGGACCGGACTCCGGTGCATAGACCCTTGCCTCCAGGCCCAGTTTTTCCGCCATCCATGCCAGTCCAATACCGGCGTTACCGGAGCTGGCTGTATAGACACCGTTCTTTAAAGAGTCACTGTCAGTGCTGAGAAGAATATTGCCCATGGAACGCACTTTGAAGACGCCGATGGGCTGTAGATTTTCGAGCTTCAGATATATCTCGTTTTCTCGCTTGCGGGAATTTAGTCTCAATATTGGCGTGCGGACTATATGCGGCGCAATTAACTCGCTGGCTGTGCGAATATCGTCAAGGTTAGGGGCCTGAATAAGAGGATCAGTCATGCGTAAATCCTGTTTGAATCCGGAAACGGCTTATAAATGGGAAGAATATAATATTCATTTAAAAACAAGTAGTTAAGGATAGACAACGTTATTTTTGAATATAGTACCTTTACTAATGGCTAAAGGTTTGTGTAGTTATTCTAATTCAATTGGCTTCGAATTGATTTAGATCAATCCTATTTGATGGTCACTCTTTAATACTCCCGAGTCCTTGAGTTCAAATAATAATGGGGGAGATAGAGAATGCTACCCAGACCAAACAGTTCCTTTCACTTGATCATTGCTTCAATCGTATTTTCATTATGTTCGTTTACGGTTTATGCAGAAAATAAACACTCCGGAGAGAAAAGCGCAGAAACAGCCTATGAAGGCGCTCCATCGGCGATAACGTCAGCGCAGCAGGTAATTACACCTGGCGCACCCAGTCTGACGACAGAAGAGTTTGAACATGCGAAAACAATCTTTTTCCAACGCTGCGCAGGTTGTCATGGTGTATTGCGTAAAGGTGCAACCGGTAAAGCGCTTACCCCCGATATCACCCAGGCCAAGGGCACAGAATATTTAAAAGTCTTTATTAACTATGGCTCACCAGCCGGTATGCCCAACTGGGGTACATCAGGTGATTTAACCGAAGCCGAAGTTGATTTGATGGCTCGTTACATCCAGCACGAACCTCCTTTGCCTCCGGAATGGGGTCTGGAAGAGATGACCGCAAGCTGGAAAGTGAATATCCCGCCAAAAGATCGGCCCTCAAAAAAGATGAATAAACTGAACCTGGAAAACCTTTTCTCAGTAACATTGAGAGATGCAGGTCAGATTGCCTTGGTTGACGGTGACAGTAAAAAGATAGTCAAGGTCATCAAGACCGGCTATGCGGTACATATTTCCCGTACATCTTTATCGGGTCGTTATCTTTACGTGATTGGTCGTGATGCGAGGATTAACCTGGTTGACCTGTGGATGGAGGAGCCCGATAGCGTTGCGGAAATCAAGGTTGGTCTCGAAGCTCGTTCCGTTGAAACTTCGAAATACAAAGGCTATGAGGATAAGTATGCGATAGCCGGAACTTACTGGCCGCCTCAGTTTGTGATTATGGAAGGTGATACCCTGGAACCATTGAAAATTGAGTCAACGCGAGGCATGACCGTTGATACCCAGGAATATCATCCTGAACCCAGAGTAGCGGCTATTGTTGCCTCACATGAACATCCTGAGTTCATTGTTAACGTGAAAGAAACTGGCAAGGTTCTGATGGTCAATTATGAAGATCTTGATAATCTTAAAGTAACTTCAATAAATGCCGCCCGCTTCTTACATGATGGTGGTTGGGATTCGACAAATCGATATTTCATGAGCGCGGCAAACAAGTCGAACCAGATTGCTGTTATTGATTCGAAAGAGGACAAACTTACGGCCTTGGTTGATGTCGGCAAGATCCCACATCCGGGACGTGGAGCAAACTTCATTGACAAAAAGTTCGGTCCTGTCTGGGCAACCAGTCATCTTGGTGACGCCAGTATTGCATTAATCGGTACTGATCCAGTCAAGCATGCAAAACATGCATGGAAGGTTGTACGTTCCATTGATGGACAAGGTGGTGGCTCGTTATTTATCAAGACCCATCCGAAATCCACAAACTTATGGGTCGATACAGCGCTTAACCCGGCTGAAAACATAAGCCAGAGTATTGCGGTGTTTGACATCAGGAACCTGGAAAAGGGTTTTGAAGTAATACCAATAGGTGAAATGGCGAAACTGGGTGAAGGTCCTAAACGCGTTGTGCAGCCGGAATACAATAAAGCCGGTGATGAAGTCTGGTTCTCAGTCTGGAATGGTAAAGAACAAACTTCGGCCATTGTTGTTATTGATGATAAAACCCGGAAGCTGAAAAAGGTGATTAAAGACAAGCGACTGGTGACACCGACAGGCAAGTTTAATGTCTATAACACCCAGCATGATGTTTATTAGTGGTCGAATGAATTCGACCCTACAGGGATCAGATCGCATTTCTGTGATAAGGCACTATCATCCTGATAAAGGGACGATGTTCCCTGTTTCGCAATAACTTCGCCTACCCCGCAGAGTCGAATGAATTCGACCCTGCGGGCTCAGGCATTTCTGTGGTAATCCTGATAAAGGGGCGATGTCCCATGTTCTGCATTAACTTCGCTAGTATCTGTAGGGTCGAATTCATTCGACCTGAATAAAAGCTAGCGGATCACTTTACACCTTTACTAAGTAAAAACCCGGAGTACTCCTGATCCGTATGGTTGATATGATTGATTAACCAGGATTTAAGGTACATTAGCAGTGCTTCAATTGCACCGGACTCATCATTCTCATATCCTCGTGCCAGGGTAGTAACTTTCTCAATCATTATTTCGTGTTGCGCCTTATGCGAAACAAAATCTGCATACTTGTTTTTTTCCATTAGATCTTCTTCTCTTTGGAAATGGTATTTTGTGTAATCGATAACCTCTGCCAGGGTTTGCTGCTCGAATTGTTTATCTGTCTTATAGTCAATAGCTGTTTGCAGGTTATTAATTAAGTGTATTAATTTTTTATGATCGCTATCTATTGACTCAATACCGACACTGTAACTGTCCTTCCAGGACAGGTAATTGCGTTTCACCAGTTTGTTATGTAGCAACACAACGACTACCAGAATAAGCAGGGCTATCCAGGGTACTGGATTCGACATACCGGACAAAAAACCGATAATTATGATGGCGAGCAAAGAGACAACCAGGATTGCCGTACCGAGCATGATAAGGTTTCTACCCATCTTAAAATCCTCTAAAGTTTAAAAATATAAATTGCTTCATTAATTCTCAATCAAAGGCTGAAAATTTATCAGTAGCGATTGAATTAACGACAGAATCAGAATGTACATTATTGTGCACAGTTATGAAACGTGCTCATATTGATACGCGTCATCTTTTGTCCTTAGCTGCGTTGTCACGCGCTTACGTAGAGTCACTAGACTGCACTTGCTCCGTCTTGCTGAAAAAAATAGTCACCAGCAGTGACGAAATGAAACATAAACAGAGCCTGGAAAAAGGGCTTCATTTTTCCGATTTAAATCTAATGTATTCAGTGTGAATGTCGAATCCTGAATATGCGCCGATAAATGATGATTATTAGTCCTTTCAGACTGCTTATTTATCTGATTCGTAAGTAGATATGCTGGTAAACTGTTGCTCCAGCTACAATTTCTCGAATATAGGACATATGCAAGCCAACAATAAGTTCATTTTAGCCCAGACACGACTTTTCATGGGACTGGATGAAGAGATACTCGAAAAAATAGCCGTACACACTGAAATTAAGAATTTCAAGAGAGGCGAGCATCTGTTCTATCAGGATGATACTGCCCATTCGTTTTACACGGTTATTGATGGCTGGGTAAGCGTCTATCGGGGTTCTCTTGATGGTGATCAAATCATACTAAACGTATTCAAAAATGGTGAGTCTTTCGCAGAACCAGCTGCTTTGTCATTGCAGTTTTATCCCGCTAATGCATTGGCGGAATCAAATTGTACGGTGTTGGAAGTCAATATGGACTCGTTCAAATCAGTTCTTCTGAATAATCCTGATATGGTACTTAACATTATTAATAGATTATCCCAGCGCTTATTTGGGATGGTAAATGAGATGGAAAAATTGCGTACCCAAAGCGCACCATTTCGTCTGGCTGAGTTTATTCTTGAGTTGTGTCCCGATAATATCGAGGAAACAGTACTTACCTTACCATTCAGCAAGCATTGTCTTGCCGCTCGATTGAAACTTAAACCGGAAACTCTTTCTCGCGCGTTCATCAGTCTGAAGCAATGTGATGTTGCGACGGACAGAGGAACAAAGATCACTATTGGTAACATCGATAAATTACAGGAGTTTGTTGGGAGTTAGTAATTCACGCAATCACCGAGCTAATGTTCAGCAACATCCTGTTTTTCCCTGTCAGAAAAAAGTTGTTCTTCTTAGAAATAGTATTTTCGCAGCATTCATATCGAATTCAGTCAATTTAGAGAGCTGAAATTATCAGTTTTCCGGATTGATAAAAGCCCGTTTCTGCGGCTTGAAATTGGCCGGTTCAATTTCTTCCTTTAGAAAATAATAAAAACGTAACGCTTTGATATATATCAATAATATTAATATTAATGCACCGCAACAAAATATTTATCAAGTATTTGACTTCGGTCAAGATAATTTCACTAATTTGGATCTAATCTCTGCGTACAAAATATTAAACATCCACTTTTTAGGGGAATTCAATGAACAAACTAAGTGCATATACGCATAGATTCAAAGGAGTAATACAGCTTGTAGTGTTGCTAATTTTAACGCTGTCCTGGCAGGGAGCAGCTGCAGAAGAAGGTGAAGGTCCTTTCTGGAAAGCATTAACCAGTGGCAAGTTCGATTTTTCTGCGCGTTATCGTTACGAGCACGTAGATGATGATGCCGCCGCAAATGATGCTGATGCTTCTACTATCAGAACAACACTGGGATATACCACGGGTAAATTCCACGGTATTGGCATGCGTCTTCTCGGACAGGATGTCAGAGATGTCTTTGTTGATGATTTTAATGATGCTACGGGCAGACCAAATTCGAAGACACGCTATGCCGTAGTTGCAGACCCATCAGAAACTGACATGTTAGAGGGTTATTTAAGTTATTCCGGTACCGGGGATTCAGTCCTGAAGGACACTACCCTGAAGCTCGGACGTCAGATAATTACTTATCGCGGTGCACCTTTTCATCGCTTTATGGGTACTGTGTTATGGCGTCAGAACTGGCAAAACCATGATGCCTTTACTCTGCAGAATAAATCTCTACCAAATACGACGATTAATTATGCCTATTCATGGAACGTAAATCGTATTTTTACAGACAATGCGGTTGCCAGTGCCAAGGCTAACTTTGACAGCGATTCTCATTTCATCAACGTTAAATATGATGGTTTCAAATACGCAAAACTGGAAGGCTATACCTACCTGCTTGATTTTGAAAATGCTGCCGCTCTGTCTACTGCAACCTATGGTGCGCGTATCAATGGCGCCTACCCGATGTCAGATACGATGAAGTTACTTTATGCTGGTGAATATGCTTCTCAGGATGATTATGGTAACAACCCTGTAAACGTCAGCGAAGATTACTACCTGGGTGAAGTAGGTATCAAGTTTACTCCAGGAAATGCTATCAAAGCTTTAATACTGAAAGTTGACTATGAAGTAATGACAGGTAATGGTACGAAATCATTCCTGACGCCACTTGCAACAGGTCATGCTTTCCAGGGCTGGAATGATCGCTTTCTTGTCACACCTCCAGACGGTCTGGAAGATACATACGTCACTGCAGTCATGGTGGCTTTTGGTGCGAAGTTTATTGCTTCTTATCACATGATAGAATCAGATAATTTGAGTTATGATTATGGCAACGAACTTGATTTACTGGTAACGAAGACCTTTAACAAGCATTACACCTTTGGCGCGAAAGTCGGTTTCTATGATGCTGACCGCAATGTAACCAACATTGCCCGCGGTGGAAATCGTGCTGCTGATGTTACCAAGACCTGGATCTGGGCACAGATCAAGTTTTAGGGGTCTGGCGAAGGTACAAACATAAGATTGTACAAATGTAATTATTTGAAGTGAGCAAAAGTAATAACTGAAAAATGAAACTGGGAGAAATAAAAATGAGAATGAGTAATGGGTTTAAACATATTAAGTGGGCGCTTGGATTAGTCGGCATATCGCTGCTTTTCCTGAGTGGCACAGCAAGTGCTGCGGACAAAGCAGAGCCAACACTAAGTGAAGCAAAATTCGAAAGTTCGAAGACACTTTACTTCCAACGTTGCGCTGGCTGTCATGGTGTATTACGCAAGGGGGCAACAGGCAAAAGTCTTGAGCCGAAAGAAACCCGTAAGAAAGGCCAGAAGCGCCTGGAAAAAATTATTGCTCTTGGTACCGAGAAGGGTATGAATAATTTTGACGATATCTTTACCAAGGAAGAGATTAAAGATATGGCGACTTATATCCAGATGGAACCACCAGTTCCTGCGGAAATGTCACTGGCTCTTATGAAGGAACGCTGGAAGACTTATGTTGCACCAAAAGATTATCCAACCAAGCCTATGCATAGTCTGAACTGGGAGAATTTCTTCCTCGTGATACTGCGTGATGAAGGCAAAATCGGAATTATCGATGGCGATACCAAGAAAGTCGTTGCCAAGGTCGACACTGGTTATGCTATTCATGTGTTGAAAGAAAGCTCTGATGGTCGCTTCTGGTATACCCAGGGTCGTGACGGCAAGATGAGTAAAATAGATCTGTGGATGAGTCCTCCACGCGTAGTTGCCGACACACAAATGGCATACGATGCCCGTGATGTTGCGGTATCTCATTATGGCGAATGGAAAGACAAGTATGTTATCGGTGGTGGTTACTGGCCTCCTCATTTCGTTATTCTTGACGCGAAAACCATGGAGCCACTTAAAGTCGTATCTACTCGTGGTGTTAATGTTGATGGCGAATATGTAAACGAAGCACGTGTTGCCGCTATCTACAATACTCCTCATGCGCCAACCTGGATTGTAGCGATTAAGGAATTGGGGCAACTCTGGCAGGTGGACTACAGTGATATCGATAACCTGCGTATTGAGCAGATTAAAAGCCACAAGTTCTTGCATGACGGTTTCTTTGACCCAACTCAACGTTATTTTCAGATTGCGGCAAATGCCTCGAACCGTATAGAGGTTATGGACTCAGTTACACGTAAATTTGTTGCCTCAATTGAGACAGGCAAGATGCCTCACCCGGGACCAGGTGCTAACTGGATTGATCCAAAGTGTGGTCCGGTTGCAGGTACAACCCATCTTGGTGAAGGTAAGGTTACTGTCTGGGGTAATGATCCAAAGAACCATGCTAAAAATGCCTGGAAGATTTGCTACTCCATTGAAACAGATGGTCCTGGACTGTTTATCCGAACACATCCGAAGTCGGACTATGTATGGGCTGATCAGACCAAACATCCGGAACCTGAAGTACAACAAAGTGTGGTGGTGTTTGATAAGAAAACCCGTGAAGTCGTCAAGTATATTCGGGTAACTGAATATCCCAAGGCAGTAGCTGTACACCAGGAGTTTAACAAGGACGGTACCGAGGTTTGGGTTTCTGTCTGGGCACGTGGTGCAGGTGACCGTTCCAAAGGTGAAATCGTCATCTATGATGCGAAGACGCTGGAAGAGAAGACCCGTATAAAAGGGTTGGAAACACCTACAGGCAAGTTCAACGTGTATAACCGTGTACATCATGTAACATAAAAGTAGTGAGCTTCAGGAAAAGGGCACGAAATTTGATTTCGTGCCCTTTTTTACATATAACAATAAACTAATTTTCTTTTGGCTATTACGGCGCAGAAAAAACTATGTCACAACCAGATCAAGGTATTATTTCCAGTTTTTTAAATCGAAAACTGGTGTGGGGCACTACTCTAGGTGCGGCCATCTTTTTCATGCTCATCGGCGTCATTTTTTGGGGTGGATTCAATACGGGAATGGAAGCTACTAACACGATGGAATTTTGTATTTCGTGTCATGAGATGGAAGAAAACGTCTACCGGGAATACAAAGGCACCATTCACGACTCTAATCGTAGCGGAGTAAGAGCCAGTTGCCCTGATTGCCACGTTCCACGTCCCTGGATTTACAAAATACAGCGTAAAATTCAGGCAAGTAATGAACTTATTCACAAGTTTCTCGGTACGATTGACACACCGGAGAAGTTTGAAGCACATCGCCTGCAGATGGCGAAAAGCGAATGGAAGCGAATGAAAAATTCCGACTCGAGGGAATGCAGAAATTGTCATGAAATATCAACAATGGATCCGGCTACACAAAAACCCCGTGCGCGTAAACAGCATTACAACGCGATGAAAACTGGCCTGACCTGTATTGACTGTCACAAAGGTATTGCGCATAAGAAAGTGCATGATCAATTAACTGAAGAAGAAATAGACGAGTTGGAGAAACCCAATCCTGCATTCATTCGTGAAATTCCTGCGGCTTACGAACAGTTCATGAATGGTCCAAAAACGGAAATTAAAGAAGAGAAGAAAGAAGAAGTTGTGGAAGAAGTCGTCGCTGAAACAGCTGTTGCTACGGCACCTGTGGAGGAAAC
>JABHFC010000398.1 GCA_018676275.1 Gammaproteobacteria bacterium
CAGGTAAGATTATCAATATTGCCTCGACCTCTGGTATTTTAGGTAAACCCATCCTGGTCGCTTACTCTTCTTCAAAAGGTGCGGTATTACAATTTACCAAAGCACTGGCAGCAGAATGGGCAAGCCTTGGAATCCAGGTAAATGCTATTGCACCGGGTGCTTTTGAAACAGATGCGCAATCAGCAGTACTGGAATCGCCGGAAATGCTGGAACGACGTTTGCGTAAAATTCCGGTAAAACGTATGGGTAATAGTAAAGAGATAGGACCGATGGTATGTTATCTCGCGTCTCCTGCATCGGACTTTGTAACGGGTTCGGTAATTGTAATGGATGGTGGTGAATCCAGTAAACTTTAGTTAAATATGTCAAGTACTCAAGAAAGCAAAACTGCTACTCCATCAAATGCTCCTCGCGGTGATAAACGACGCAAACGAATATTGCGTGCACTACATGATTGCATCATTGATAAAGGTTACGCGAAAACAACGCTGGCTGATATTGCAAAAATTGCGGAGATGTACCCAAGTCACCTGCTTTATTATTTTGAAGGTAAAGATGCCATTCTCGAATACTATTTCAAGAATGTTTCAGAAAAAATATTGGAACGTCTTGAAAGCCATCATGATAAAAGTTCGGAAGAACAAATCGATTTGTTGACTGAATTATTTTTTGCCGGCAAAGGTATCACAATTTCAGAAATCGGTTTCATGCTTGAATGCTTTGGTGTAGCTGTACATCACTCGGAGTTACACCGTGAAAAAGCTGCGCTGGATGACCGGTGCAAGGCTTATATAACAAAACTGTTTGAGAACACTCCACGCAAAGGTGTTATATCCGGACCAAAAGACACAGCTGAAATTGCTTATGCGATGTTGATCGGCTTACGCACTGCTGTTTACTTTGACAAAAACCTGGAACTTCCTGCAGCACATCGTCTTTTCCGAAATACAATGCTGACTCTCGCTGGGCTTGAACAAACAAGCTAGGCTGTCACTGCTCCTGTCTTTGCTGTAACTGGTTTAATCAGGTTTTCTCTATATAGGATTCAAGTAAAGGTGCTACCCGCAAGTGCTCGGGGATACGTTCGATACCTATACGTCTGTCCAGTTCTTCATGCCAGTGATATATCCGACGTTCCTGGTAATTCAAAGTAACTCCCTCAAAACCCGGCGACTCAACGGATTCCTGGATCTGTGGCGCGAACTGGGTATCTTCATACAGGATCCGTTCGAAATTTTCGATGCGAGTCTCCCATAAAGGATGACTCTCGTTTTCTTCCCCAGCAGGCGCAAACCAGTGGCAATCGACTTGCATGGTATTTATGCTAACAGGCCAGAAAGTAAGAAATGGCATTCCAGTGTTGGTCATTGGTGAGACCAAATTCGGGTAAAAGTTTAATGACATATTGTGCTTAGTCGGTATTTCGGTGACTGTTGCTATCTCCGCCATATTGACTGTTCCCGGATCTACCCATTCCGGATTACGATTCGGTGTGATCATGGTCGAATGACCATTGGGCCAAAGTTTGATGACTGTGCCGCGATGATCAAGAAAACGATCAACTGTATTTTGATGAATCGAGGACAAATGATAAACCTCGAAAAATGCATCCAGCAAGATCTTCACATTACAATCGACGTCGTAGCTCTTTGAATGCACCAATCGAATGTTGTCCGGCTGGAATTGTTGCAGGTGTGCCGGTATGAGTTGCAAATGATCAATTAACGGTTCTGCCAGAGGGTTTTCATTAATAAAAACCCAGTTGCCAATACGCTCACATTTAACTGTTGTTAGTGACCTGCTAGATAAGTCAAGATCAACAAAATCGCGTTTATCTCTAATACTTGTTAGTTCGCCTTGCAGGTTATAACACCAGCCGTGATAGCCACAGACCAGGCGACCGTCAACCTTTCCCTTTGCATCCTTTAACAACGGACCACCACGATGTTGGCAAGTGTTATAAAAAGCCCTTACAACTTTATCTTTGTCACGAAGCAGAATAATTGGCGACGAAGTCTTATTCCATAACAGATAACTGCCCTGTTCCGGAATTTCGTCAAGGTGACAGGCATATAACCAGGAATTCTTCCACAAGCCTTCCAATTCCAGTTGCTGGAATTCTGGATCGGTATAGCGACCGCCGGGAATAAGCGGAAGTTTTGGGAAACCCTCAGGTGGTTCCTTGCGCTGCCGCTCATACTCCATGGCAAGCAACACGTTTTCAGTAAAAGCGTCATCCATAGCAATCTTGACTCATATATTCTGTTCTGAATTTATTGCTGGTTAATGCTGATTCAAAGCATATACACCGAAATTGTATGCCTGCTCCTGTTATTAAACAAACAAGTCTGATTGTTTTATTCAATTTATAACTCCATAATTTCATTTGTGATAACAATAAATATTCCCAAAGGCTAAAGAAAACCATGTCCGAGCTTATCCTGCATCACTTCGATCCTTCACCCTTTGCAGAAAAAATACGTCTTGTTTTTGGACTGAAACAGCTTAGCTGGCGATCTGTGAGCATACCGATGATCATGCCAAAACCCTTATTGACGGCTTTGACAGGTGGTTATCGCAAAACCCCGGTATTACAAATTGGCTCCGATATATATTGCGATACGAGTTTGATCGCCTGCGAACTGGAAAAACGCTTCCCCACTCCCACTTTGTTTCCTGACGGAAATAGCGGACTGTCTCTTGCTTTAAGTTACTGGAGTAACTCAAGTTTTTTTAACCCCGGCGCGGGACTTTCCATGGGTATTAATGAAGATTTACCAGAACCCATACTCAAAGATCGTAGTGAATTTTTTAACTTTATGGATTTCAGTCGATTGAAAGAGGAACTGCCACATCTCTATACACAATTATTACCACATATAGAATTAGTCGAACTGCAACTGGCGGATGGTCGACAATATTTGCTCGGCCCCGAACCCGGCTGGGCTGACATCAATGCTTATTTCGTTA
>JABHFC010000399.1 GCA_018676275.1 Gammaproteobacteria bacterium
AATCGATGTTTCTCTGCTTGTCTTGCCCGCTTTTTCGCAGATGCTATGTTAGCCAAAATTGTGCTCCTGATGGTGGTCTCGTAAGGCGCGTAACTATGCTGATCTGAAAGCAATTTGTCAATCATTACCGGCAATATGCTATTCTCCCGTTTCGGCATATAAACATCCATTGAAACAACAAGATATAGGCATAATCTGGAGTGATTCCCTACAAAGGTAGCAGAGCTTGAAAAAGCGATTATTTAAATCCACCCTGATAGTCAGTAGCATGACCAGCATTTCGCGGGTATTCGGTTTGATCCGCGACGTCGTTATCGCCACAAGTTTTGGTCCTGGAGTTGGGGTCGATGCCTTTATTGTTGCATTTCGTATTCCCAATTTTCTCCGCCGCTTATTCGCCGAAGGTGGATTTTCCCAGGCTTTTGTACCCATCCTGTCCGAGTATAAGGAACAGCGTTCCCACGAGGATGTTAAGGCACTGGTTGACCAAACAACGGCGACTTTGAGTTTGGTCTTGTTTGCCGTCACAATTATCGGGGTGCTGGCTGCGCCAGCGCTTGTCTACCTGTTCGCACCGGGCTTTGCTGACGAACCGGCGAAACAGATACTGGCGGGAGACATGTTGCGAATCACCTTTCCTTATATATTGTTTATTTCCTTAACGGCAATGGCGGGTGGGATATTGAACACCTACCAGCATTTCGCTATTCCAGCTTTTACCCCGGTTTTGTTGAATCTGGCTTTGATTAGCTGTGCTATCTGGCTCGCACCGCAATTGTCAGAGCCTATAGTCGCCCTGGCCTGGGGTGTATTAATCGCAGGTGTTGTTCAATTGATTTTCCAGTTCCCTTTTCTCATGCGTCTGCGTTTGTTTCCTTTACCGGGTTTTAATCGTGACAGGGAAGGGGTTAGCCGTATTATGAAATTGATGTTACCGACGCTATTCGCGGTTTCCATCACCCAGATTAACCTACTTGTGGATACCATAATCGCTTCATTTCTCACAACAGGTAGTATTTCCTGGTTATATTTTTCCGATCGCCTGGTGGAGTTTCCCATGGGCGTATTTGGCGTTGCCCTGGCTACGGTAATACTACCCAGTCTTTCCAGGCAGTTTGCCAGTGGTTCGCAACAGGGTTATTCCGAGACGATGGACTGGGCCTTACGTATGGTGTTCCTGATTGCCATTCCAGCGGCTCTTGGGCTGACCTTGCTGGCGGAGGCTATGTTGACGACGCTGTTTCAATATAACGAATTCAGTGAGCAAGACGTAACAATGTCAGCTAAAAGCCTGATGGCTTATTCACTTGGACTACCGGCATTTATTTTTATAAAGGTATTGGCGAGTGGTTTTTTCTCGCGTCAGGACACGGTGACGCCGGTCAAAATCGGGGTCGTGGCAATGCTGTCTAATATAATACTTAACCTAGCGCTGGTCGGACCACTGGCGCATGCAGGACTGGCATTGGCGACATCTCTATCTGCTTTTATAAATGCCGGTCTGCTCTATTACTTTCTGCATAAAAGAGGAAATTATTCACCAGCAAGCGGTTGGCCTGCATATTTGCTCAAGCTTGGTCTGGCAGTAGCAGCAATGGCTGCACTACTGGAATATTTCGCTCCTGATATCAGTATATGGCTGGATTGGGATATCTTTCAAAGAGCATTAAATTTGGCCCTTTGGGTAGTTGCGGGTGCCATTTGTTATTTTATTTCCTTGCTGATTCTGGGGATCCGTCCAAATCAGATGACAGCTCCGCACTAATGTTTATAATCCCCGCACAGTAAAATTATGCAATTTCTCCGCTCTTTACGAACCCCGAATATATTTCCCGGAGGAAGTGTCGTCACTGTGGGTAATTTTGACGGTGTACACCTGGGACATCAGGCGGTAATAGGACAGCTTAAGCAGCATGCCCGGCAACTTGGTTTACAGTCAGTTGTTTTGACCTTTGAACCGCAGCCGCTGGAGCATTTTCAGCCCGAAGCTGCGCCGGCCAGATTAAGTAGCTTCCGCGATAAATTTTTGCAATTGCGGGCGCAAGGTGTAGACAAGCTTGTATGTCTGCGATTTCAGGATTCATTGGCAAAGGTTTCCGCAGAAGAATTTGTGCAACGATTGTTTGTGGAAGCGCTGGGGATGAAGCGCATTATAATCGGCGATGACTTCAGGTTTGGACGCGATCGCAAAGGTGATATTCATACTTTAAGAAGCATGGGAGAGACAGCGGGCTTTGATGTAGTACCGATAGATTCGTTTTCCATTGATGGTGAACGTGTCAGCAGTAGCAGGATCCGTAAGGCATTGGACGAACATGATTTTGATACTGCCAGATCCCTGCTTGGAAGAGCTTATTGCATTAGCGGACGGGTGAGACATGGTGAAAAGCGTGGTAGACAATTAGGATTTCCTACCGCAAATGTAAGTCTGAGTAGAAATACTTCCGCACTTCTTGGTGTATATGCTGTACAGGTGACAGGTCTGGATGGAGTCATACTTAATGGTGTTGCAAACCTTGGTACCCGGCCTGTATTTGACGGTAAGCAACTTTTACTGGAAGTACATTTACTTGATTACAGCAAGGATATTTATGGACGACATATTAATGTTGAATTTTTGAAACATTTACGAGGCGAACAAAAATTTGCATCTATTGATGAACTGCAAGCGCAGATAAACCAGGATGTAGATGACGCAAGAGCAATTTTTGAACTAAACAATAACAATTAGAATCCGACTAAGTTGAATGAGTAATTATAAAGACACACTAAACCTGCCCAGCACCGGCTTTCCCATGAAAGGTAATCTTGCCCAGCGAGAACCAGAAATGTTGAAGCATTGGGAGGCTATGGATCTCTATGCAAAGATTAGAGAGAAGAAAAAAGGCAAACCAACATTTGTTTTGCATGATGGACCTCCGTACGCCAATGGTGATATCCATATTGGTCATGCGGTAAATAAAATACTGAAAGACATCATTGTTAAGTCGCAAAGCCTGAGTGGGTTTGATGCACCTTACGTTCCCGGGTGGGATTGTCATGGATTGCCGATTGAACTAATGGTAGAGAAAAAAGTAGGTAAAGCCGGACATAAAATTGATGCCAGCGCATTTAGAAGAGCCTGTCGTGAATACGCACAAAAGCAGGTTGATAAACAAAGAGAAGATTTTAAACGACTCGGTATATTTGGAGATTGGGGAAAACCTTATCTTACGATGGCCAAGCAGACCGAGGCCGATATCGTCAGATCATTGGGCAAGATTATTGAGAATGGTCATCTTCAAAAAGGTGTTAAGCCGGTACATTGGTGTATTGATTGTGGTTCTGCTTTAGCGGAAGCGGAAGTTGAATACGAAGATAAGCAATCTCCCGCAATTGATGTTCGGTTCCGCGTTGTTAATGAAGAGGAAGTACTAAAACGATTTGCCGTTGAAGAAAAACCTGAATCGATCTCGGTTGTTATCTGGACAACAACGCCCTGGACCTTACCGGCTAACCAGGCCGTTGCGCTACATCCTGAGTTGAACTATGTCATGGTTCAAACAGGTCAGGAAGCTTTGATATTGGCAGAAGGACTTTATGAAGCGGCCTTAACGCGTTTCGGCATCGAAGATCATCAGGTACTAGGCAAATGTACTGGTGCTGAGCTCGAAGGTGTAGAACTTAAGCATGCTTTTTATGATCGTATTGTGCCGGTGATCCTCGGTGATCACGTCACCCTTGAAGCGGGAACGGGAGCAGTGCATACAGCACCGGGTCATGGACAGGATGACTTTATTGTTGGACAGCGTTATGGACTGGAGATTGATAACCCGGTTGGTGACAATGGATGCTTTTTACCGGATACCGAATTATTTGCAGGTCTGCATGTTTTTAAAGCCAACGCTGAAGTTATAAAAGTGCTGGAAGAAAAATCGAGTCTTGTTCATCAGGAGACTTTGAGCCATAGCTATCCACACTGCTGGCGTCACAAATCACCGATTATATTTCGTTCAACACCGCAATGGTTTATTAGTATGGATGCCAATGGCTTACGAGCAGAAGCACTGGACGCAATCAAAGGTGTTGCCTGGGAGCCATCCTGGGGAGAAGAACGCATTGAAGGCATGGTGAGTGGACGTCCCGACTGGTGCATTTCACGCCAGCGTACCTGGGGTGTGCCTATTACGCTTTTTATTCATCGTGAAACACAGGAACCACATGCAGATACACAGGAACTCCTGGAACAGGTTGCCCTGCGAATTGAACAGGATGGGATCGATGCATGGTTTGAACTCGATGCGAAAGAATTGCTGGGTGAGGAAGCCGAGCAGTATGCAAAAGTAACAGATACGCTCGATGTCTGGTTTGACTCAGGTGTTACACATGCATCTGTTCTTAAACGCGATGAACGATTGACCTATCCGGCAGATTTATATCTTGAAGGTTCTGATCAACATCGCGGCTGGTTTCAGTCTTCACTTTTAACTTCGGTGGCGATGAATCATGTTGCACCTTATAAAGGTGTACTAACACATGGTTTTACCGTCGATGCCAAAGGCATGAAAATGTCAAAGTCACGCGGCAACGTCGTCGCACCACAACAGGTAATGAAAACTCTGGGTGGCGATATATTGCGTTTATGGGTGGCGGCGACCGATTACCGAACGGAAATGAGCGTGTCTGATGAAATCCTGAAACGGATGGCAGATGCATACCGGCGCATACGTAACACCGCACGTTATTTGTTAGCTAACCTGGATGGTTTTAATCCTGAAACAGATTGTGTAGCGACAAAGGATCTCTTGTATCTGGATCGCTGGATCCTGGAGCAAACACATCAGCTACAGGATGAAATAGTTTCCGCCTATCAGACTTATCAGTTTCACCAGATATATCAGAAGCTACATCATTATTGCGTGGTTACTCTCGGTGGTTTTTACCTCGATATTATTAAAGATCGTATGTATACCTGTCAGCCAGATAGTCATGCACGACGCTCAGCACAAACGACTATGTATTACGTGGCCGAAGCCTTTGCTTGCTGGTTAGCACCAATATTAAGTTTTACTGCAGAAGAGATATGGAAATATTTACCTGGGGATCATAGCGAATCTATTTTCCTGGAAGAATGGTAT
>JABHFC010000400.1 GCA_018676275.1 Gammaproteobacteria bacterium
AATAAAAACTATCATTATCTGAGGCAAAAATACCAGCAGACAATACATTCCAACTAACCAGTTTCGCGACATGGCTTTCTGATTCACGGTTCGATGTACTGATGCGATCCCCTGAAATAGATACAAAATAACTACTATTACCAGCAAATCCCGTAACACCGAGCCAAACGCCAGGTTTTCCAGAAACATCAAGCCCATAGCAATTATGCTTGGCAAAGCCAGTTGCTTCGGCAAGCAAAAAGTCTGGAACTCTTTACCAAAGCCACCCGGGTTAAACAATGCTGCCTGCCACCACCTCGCAATCAGTACGGTCACTATCAGGCTCAGAACAATACTTGATGCAAGCACTGCATTCATCAAGGGCGGCGCAATTTCAATTGCCTGCTTAAATTGCTCTTTCGAAGCAGTTGGAAAGCTGCTGTCCAGCATTTCCGTTAATAAAGACCGCCACCATGCTTCAACATCGCCAATTGTGGCATACATAACAATCACAAATACTGCTGCAATACATGCTGCGGCCATTGCCATAAATACATGGCTTTCCGTTTGCCGCAATGCTGCTGCACATACTAATACCGGCAACCAAACCGTGAATAAAATCACCAGTGAAAAAACTGGCTGTATATTCAGTAACAACGTCAGTATTAGCGTTAATAGCATACTACCAACGACCACCTGGGCTGCCAGCTTTCCGCCTTTACGTAAGGTCACCAGACCTACAGGAACACCACTCGCCAAAAAGGCGGCTGGTGGAACCAGCAAAGAAAGTATTGTCAGAAAACTGATTACGCCGATGGCTTGCGCTCTGCCTGACAAGATATAGTTACCGAATGCACGCATGCTGAAGAGCTTATACGTTTAGCCGACTACTTGTCACAGAATCATGCTGCGACACGTTTCCTGCTTTTAAAACTCGCGTTTAGTGTCCGTCGCAATAGGGAATCAATGCCAAAAAGCGCGCGCGTTTAATCGCGGTTGATAACTGACGTTGATATTTTGCCTTGGTTCCGGAAATTCTGCTTGGCACAATTTTACCTGTTTCAGTAACGTAGGCTTTCAGAGTTGCGAGATCTTTATAATCAATCTCATCAACACCTTCTGCTGTAAACCGGCAATAACGCTTACGACGAAAATAACGTGACATATGCTAATCCTCTTGAATTATTTTGATATTAAACCTGGTCTACTACTCTGTTTCGACCACGGGCTCTTTCGTTTCAGTTTCAGCTTCTGCTTCAACTTCAGCTGTTTCTGGCTCAGTTACCGGCTCTTGCTCCGCTACCGGCTCTTGCTCAGTTTCTGCCTGAATCGTGATATCTTCACTCAACGGTACTTTCGGCTCTTCAGTAGCAGCAGGCACGTCCTGAGCATCATCGGCGCTGAATGCTGGTTTTTCCTCCTGCTCTTCCTCACTCTTGATCAGGAAAGAAGCTTCAGTAACAGCCGTATCACGTTTAATAACCAGATTACGAATAACCGCATCATTAAAACGAAAAGCACTGTTTAATTGTTCAAGAACATCGCCATCACACTCGATATTCATAAGAACGTAGTGTGCCTTATGGATCTTGTTGATTGGATAAGCTAATTGACGTCGCCCCCAGTCTTCGAGGCGGTGAATGGAGCCGTTGCCAGATTCAATAATCGCCCGGTAACGTTCTAACATAGCAGAGACCTGCTCGCTCTGGTCCGGATGAACCAGAAACACAATTTCATAATGTCGCATTGTATATCCCCACGGATAAGAGCCTCCCATTTTGCGTATTGGTGAGGCAAGGATTGATAAAGGAGGGGGATTCTAGGTTATTAGCTGTATTCTTGCAAATTTACAGTCAAATTGAGCTACTGTTCCGTAATATTCCTTCAGGCAGGTGGAGAAATCAGGAATAATTCTGCTTTTTCTGGCTTTCATGGGCCCATTTCAGGTGATATATGCCCACTGGCTGTTCGATCCCCTTCATACTTACATACTTGGGTTCGTCAAATTCCAGGTCAGCCTCATTAAGCATTTGTACAATTTCATGAGATACATCTATATGCATCGGCTCGGCATAACTACATAATCTTGACGCCATGTTTACCGATTCACCAATAACCGAGTAATCAAAATGCTCCGCTGAACCGATATTACCAATGAGTACTTCACCCACATGTATGCCAATTCCCAGTGGAAAAGCACTTTTATCGCCTACGCTCTGATTTCTTTTAGTTGTATCAATAATGTTTAAGGCACACCTGCAGGCATTTGCCACCATCTCTTCACCTTCAAATATTGCCATCAGACCATCACCGGCAAATTTGTCTATGTAACCGCTATGTCCATAAACGGCATCAACCTGCATGCCCAGGTTTTTGCTTAAGCCCTCGAATAAAATCTCCAGTCCGATATGTTGACTTAGTGAGGTAAAACCACGGACATCAGTAAACATAACGCAAACAGTATGACGTTCCGGCGCAGGTAATAAGCCGGTCAGGGAATAGGCTTCAACAATCCGTTGCGTTTTTGAAGAGATATATCGATTCGTATATCGCCGACTTTGCTCCATCTCATTAAAGTGTTTGACCTTTAGTAAATGAGCTTTTAAACGTGCTTTCAGGATTATAGGATTTGCTGGTTTGCTGATAAAATCAGTAGCCCCAGAAGCAAAGACTTCTTCCAGATTGCTTTCCTCTTCCATCGAGGTAATACAGATAATAGGCGTAAACTTGTAACGTTCTATGGAGCGGATTCGCTCACAAATCTCTATGCCGGATAAGCCGGGCATATTTATATCAATTAAAAACGCATCAATATCTTTTTCCAGCGCAAGAAAAAGACTCTTTTCGCCACGATCGCCTTCGATAACGTTATAGCCATCGTTTTCAAGTACTTTTTTCATTACTGTTCGGGTAGTTCTGTCATCTTCCGCGATCAGTATTGTTTTAGTTTTCTTGACCAATATTTCGTCCTGTGTATTTATTTATTTTTTTTCATCTCTAATCTTTCCATGTATTTTGTCAGTTCCCTTTTATTTACTATGAACAGAATAATTATCAGTTTTTATATACTTCCTTTAATAATAGACGATTAGACCGAAAAACCAGTATAAATGAAAGTTTTATCAACTTAGTTCACATTATTAACTTGAAATCGTCAGAATTAGCTCATCATTTTTCCCAGTGACAAAAATAAGAATCAAACCTGAACTGGTTTAAAAACATAAATTCGTAATAAGGGGTAACCGATAAATGCCACCGCCAGTGCGGTAAATATTTCAATTGTGATAATTGAATTTAGCACATAGTGAGAGAGAACAAATGCAATTGGAATTGAGCATATGCCAGCCCAATTTACATTCTCTGCTCCATATACATCTGTATCTTCCTGCCTTAGCCGGGGGCGGACTATAAAATAATCGGCCATCATTATTCCTGCGAAACTCATCGTTAGTATTCCCAAAATAACCAAAAATGAATTGAACCAGGTTAATAGTTCACCGTATAAAAAGAATAAGGATAGAACATTTGCCAACACCACAAATACAAATCGACCAGGTTGCCAGGAAAAGATTGCATCGCATAAATTCGCCAGAGAAAGTGAACTGCTATATGTATTCAGCACCTGTGCTTTTGATTGTGCCAACACCATAAGAATGGTGCCAAGAATACCGCCAAAAACAATGAATGCTGCTGCGACCCTGTCTGGATTTTCTATTGCGATTCGTGCCGCCTCTGCTTCGCCGAGCCCCATAACGCTAATATAATATTCAGTCAAAGCGGGCATACCTGCATACATAATGACGGCCCCCATAAAGATCATAAATACATCCAGGGCAAAATTTCCCAGGAAAGCGGCAATACCAATATCGGTTGAACTGCGTGCGTAACGACCAAGATCAGCATCAAGTAGGGCAAGTGCTCCAGCAGAACCTGCAAGTAAATTCACACCAAATATTAATTTTCCCAGATCAGTATCAGCTCCAAGGGATTTGAGAACAGGCATTGGGAATTGTGAACCAAAACTGACGATCTCCTGCCACGGTTGTGAAGATGAACTTAAAATCTGTGCCATCATATAAAACAATACAATCAAAAAACCGACCAGCATGTAAGATGACACCTTGGTAACCGCATCAAAACCATAGGTCGTCAATATTATCCAGGCAGCAGTAAGTAATCCATAAATAACAACCTGGTTTAGCAGCGTATTTTCTGCATTAAAATAAAATAGAAAACCTTTATAGAGGAGTACATTCTCTGCTGCGATAAAACCGATAATCATAAAACCGAATATGGAAGAGGCAACGACAGAACCCTTAACCCCAAAACCGTAAAGACGAGACATAACACCACTGGCTAAACCTGATTTGTAGGCAATGTGTCCAGTCCCCCAACCCAATAGACCACCAATCACTGCAACAATGAGTCCGCTAAGCAAGCCAATTTTTATACCCGCAACAAATGTAACCAATGCACCAACGTATAGCTGGATTAGTGTGGTCACGATTCCAACTGTATTCCATGAAATATCCAGCCAGGTGTGCCTTTCACCTTGTGGCACTTTTTCCAGAGCGTGATCTTCTATCAACTCTTTGGTCGAGGTAGTAGTCATATTAATTACTCAGAAGTTAGATGAAATTATTCTATTTTTTTCAAACCTGCCTCTGCCTTAGCACTTCGTACAGGCAGACACCGGTCGCCACCGAAACATTTAAACTTTCCACAACACCATGCATGGGAAGTTTAACAAGGTAATCACAATGTTCACGTGTATTTTGTCTCAGCCCCTTACCTTCACTACCCATAATAATGGCTGTAGATACGCTTAAGTCGACATCGTACAAACTAATCTCAACATCAGCCGCTGTGCCAACAAGCCATACACCGGCTTCCTGCAATTTTCTCAGCGTCCTTGCAATATTGCTTACTGTAATCACAGGAGTATTTTCTGCTCCCCCGCTGGCGACTTTACTCACCGTAGCATTAATAGCAACGGAACGATCTTTCGGCAGTATTACTGCATCAACACCAACAGCGTTTGCTGTTCGAAGACATGCACCCAGATTATGTGGATCCTGAATACCTTCTAAGACCAGAAAAGATAGAGCTCCTTCTCGATTTTCAAGTATTGTATCCAGATCAACTTGATGTTCATTTTTATCGGTTTTTCGTTTGACAGCTACTCCCTGATGCAGGGCACTGTTAGTGTTCTTGTCCAGATAATCACGTGTCACTTGTTGAATGCTCACACCTGCATTTTTGGCCAAATCCAAAAGATTTTCAAAATCACGCGAAGACTTCTTATCCTTTTGAACTAACAACTCAAGAATATTTTCAGGCATCTGCTCCAATGCATGTCGCACCGTGTGTATACCGTAAATAATTTCCGACCTGTTTTTTCCCATTGCCAATTATATTACCAGTTCAAAATCTATTTTCTTATCATCCACACTAACACGTACCACCTGAACTTTTACACGACCGGCGAGGCAATAGGAGTCGCCTGTTCTTTCACCAGACAGTCGATGTCCGATAGCATCATAGTGATAATAATCTACAGGCAAAGCTGTTACATGTACCAGACCTTCCACAAAAACCTCATCCAGTTCAACAAATAAACCGAAAGATGTTACCGAGCTTATTGTTCCTTCAAAAACTTCGCCGACTTTATCTCGCATATATTCACATTTCATCCGTTGAACCACATCGCGTGATGCCTCTTCTGCGCGACGTTCAGTCATGGAACTATGCACACCCAGGGAATGCATTTCATCAGCTGAATATAAAAAGTTGCCTGGTTTTTTTCCGCTAATAAGATGCCTAATAGCTCGATGAACAAGCAAATCGGGATAGCGACGTATGGGAGATGTAAAATGTGTATACGCATCAAATGCCAATCCAAAATGACCAAGATTTTCTGAACTATAAACAGCAAGCGGTAAACTGCGTAGTAGTACGGTCTTGATCATATGCGCATCTTCTCTTTTACTTATGAATTCGATCAGTTTTGCATAATCTCCGGCATCAGGATCCTCTCCACCAGTAAGAGTCAAACCCAGCTCCCCAAGCAACTCTCGTAAATTAGAGAGTTTCTCCTGCTTTGGCGTGTCATGATTACGAAATACGATTGGAATCGATTTTTCCAGAAGGAATTCTGCAGCGGTGACATTCGCTATCAGCATAAACTCTTCGATAAGTCGATGCGCATCATTTCGAACCATTGGCTCAATCGCGTTAATCACCCCTTTATCATCAAACTTCATTATTGATTCACTTGAGTCAAAGTCTAAAAGCCCATTCTTCTTTCTACACTTATTAACGATTTTGAATAAGGTATAAAGATTATCTAGGGCCTCGAGAATAGGTAGATGTTTAGTTCTCTCCTTCTCCTTTTTATCCACAACAATTTCTGACATTTCAGAATAAGTCAGTCTTGCAGAAGAGCGCATAAGCGCATTGTGAAAGCTATATTTTCTTACTTCCCCTTCCATGTTGAGATGCATTTCACAGACCATACACAAGCGGTCAACATCAGGTTTTAATGAACATAACTCATTGGAGAGGATTTCCGGCAACATCGGGATTACCCTGTTTGGGAAATACACTGAAGTACCACGTAAAAGCGCTTCGTTATCCAGCGCAGTGTTTGTCTGAACATAATGCGAAACATCAGCAATAGCGAC
>JABHFC010000401.1 GCA_018676275.1 Gammaproteobacteria bacterium
AGGTGGCGTTCGTGCCGCCCGTATGTCAGCAGGTTTTGGCGCCAGAGTCGCTATCGCGGAAGATCGTTATCTTGGGGGTACCTGTGTCAATGTAGGCTGTGTACCGAAAAAACTGTTCGTCTACGCATCTCATTTTGCAGAAGAATTCACCCACGCCAGTGATTTCGGCTGGCAGGTAAATGAAACCAGTTTTGACTGGCAAACGCTGCTTACTAACAAAAATACAGAAATTAAGCGCTTAAACGGCATTTATGAAAAACTGCTGGCTAATACCGGGGTTACCCTGCTTGATGGCAGGGCAACAATCATCGATCCGCATACAGTTTCCATCGCTAATAAATCAGTGACAGCCGAAAGAATACTGGTAGCTACCGGTGGCTGGCCTAGCGTCCCTGACATTCCGGGCAAAGAGCACATTATTACCTCCAATGAAGCCTTTTTTCTGGATGAACTACCAAAACAGGTAACTGTGGTTGGCGGCGGATATATTGCTGTCGAATTTGCCGGTATTTTCCATGGCCTGGGAGTGGATACCACCCTGCTTTACCGTGGCCCTTTGTTTTTACGCGGTTTCGATGGCGAAATTCGGGAACATCTGGCTGAGGAGATGCGTAAAAAAGGAATCAAACTGGGATTTGATATCAACATTACCTCAATAGAAAAGTCCGGGAATAAGTTACAGGCAAGCCTTACCACGGAGAAGACTATTTCTACTGATCTAATCATGTATGCCACAGGCAGACATCCGAATACCGCTGATCTGGGTCTGGAAGATGCTGGGGTTACGCTTGATGATAAGGGCGCGATTGTTGTAAATGATGACTTCCAGACATCTGTTGCTTCAATATATGCACTGGGAGACGTGACAAATCGCGTCAACCTGACGCCTGTTGCCACTGCTGAAGGAACAAGCCTGGCCAGAGCACTTTATAATGATCAACCAGGTGCAGTTGACTATGCCGACATTCCCACATGTGTATTCAGCCAGCCCAACCTTGGTACTGTTGGCTTAACTGAAGAACAGGCAAGAGAAAAATATCAACATATCGAAATTTACAAATCAACTTTTACGCCGATGAAATTGTCACTGACAGACAGTGATGAAAAGACCTTTATGAAATTAATCGTTGATAAAACCACAGACAAGGTAATAGGCGTACATATGCTTGGTCCGGATGCAGGAGAGATTATCCAGGGTATCGGCATCGCCATCAAAGCAGGCGCAACCAAGGCACACTTTGATACCACTATTGGTATTCATCCGACTACTGCAGAAGAGTTTGTAACAATGCGGGAACCGGCGAGTGACTAAATAGTTGTTTGGGATTCCGTTATTAAAATACTCGTGGCGTCATTCTGGTGACTACCAGAATCTAGTCTAATAAGTACCGCCTTTCAGGCGGACTGAATCAACTGGATACTGGATCAAGTCCAGTATGACGGACTGGAAAGTGCTTAATCAGATGTTCCCTAACTGATCGGAACTCCTTTTCTAATCAGCATCGCCCTGACTGACTGTACCACCGGAAATATTTCCTGGTTCCAGTCTTCGCCCTGGGCATCGAAGGCCTCTTGCTCCATTTCCACTACCCAGCGATCTTCGCCGAAAATGCCGTTGGTAAAGTAAATAATGAAGGGCCAGGCGAGATCCAGTAATCCGGGTATGTCTGGCCTACGTATGTTGATCAAACCGAATGTATGGTTGATTCTCTGTTTCTTATCAACTGGCACATAGGTAATCCACAGATCAAGCGCTGGGTGCTCTGCACCTGCAGTCCAGAATTTTAATATTTGATAGGGATATTGTGTACGGACTGTCATTAAATCCTTAGGCTTCTCCTCGGTGGCATCACCGCGTGTACCCAGGATCACTTTTTCACCCATCGGCTGTTTGCCCACCCGCGAAAAAGTATAATCCACTTCCACCCAGTCATCGCCTTCCCGTACACCCAGAAAAGTCGTACTAATCTTCGACATAATACGACGATGCAAAAACTGATGATTCATATCCATCAGGTTTTCCTGCAGGAAGGAGTAATGACAGGCAACTTGATCATCGAGTACCCGTGTTTTGTATTTTGCATCATGCCAGGCCGGTACTTCTGGAAACGGTACTGAATCTGCTTTTTCCGGATCACCGGGAAAGACAAAAATAAAACCGAAATCTTCGCGACATGGGTAGGCACGTACACCACGGGGAATGGCAGCGGTTTTACCTACATAAGGAACACTCACGCATTTGCCGGTACAGTCATACTTCCAGCCATGGTAACAACACTTGATTTCATCACCTTCTATTTCACCTTCATGCAAAGGTACCTGTCGGTGAGCACAGCGATCTTCAAGAGCAAATAGCTTGCCGCTTTTGGTTCTGACAATAACAATAGGTTCGCCAGCGAAAGAAACTCCAACAGCCTTGCCCGGTTTGGCCTTTTTCGAGCTGAGCAAAGGATACCAATAATCCGGATGTGCTCCGGTCTTACGTAAATCTGGTTTATTGCTGTCATCATCGCCGCTAGTTGGCGTATTTATACTCGTCACTGACATTGTTATATTCCGAATTTGCCTGATAAATAGGCCGCGATAATAGCAAAAATGCTTAGTTCTGGTCGGAATAATTGTCTTAGATTGCCAATAGCACACGGTAAAATCTGGTCGGCACTTGATCTATATCAATTTACTCTCGGCTAGTGTGAAACAGGCATCTACGCAGGAATAGAAATACCGTGTATTACAATCACCCATTATTCTTTAAAATGCCTGGTCCATATCGCAGGTATAAAGTCATTCGGAGGTACTCTAAACCTGTGATTGGCTTCATATTCCAAATAGGGTAATGTTCGCCCCTTTGCGAATACTGACTGGCATTTATCTGAATGAGACAATTTTCTTTTGAAAAATAAAAACAACAAATATACGAGGGGTCGCTCACTTGATTTGCTCTATGTTTTCCTGCGTTATTTCTTTGAAACTGAATATCTACATTTCGGTTACTGGCGCCCGGGCGTTGAACTGAAATTCGCCAATTTAAAGCAGGCGCAAAATGCCTATATCGATGAACTCTTCAAACTGATTCCGGAAGACGTGCAAAGCATTCTTGATGTGGGTTGTGGCTCAGGTGAGATGGCATCGCAATTATTGAAAAAGAATTACCAGGTAGATGCAGTATGCCCGCCCAGCATTATGAGCGAGAACGCACAAAAAAAACTAACAGGCGACTCCGAATTGTATGAATGCAAATACGAAGACCTGGATATTGACAAAAAATATGACCTGATTGTCTTTAGCGAAAGTATTCAGTTCATTCAGATAAAAGATGCTTTTGAACAATGCCGGCGTTACGGGAAAAAATACATTCTTATTGCAGATTTATTCAAAAATGACTTCCCTGAAAAAGGTCCGATAGGCGGTGGCAAACCTTACAAGGATTTCCTGCAGGAAAGGGATAACTTTGGTTTTAAGGAAGTTAATAATATCGATATAACAGAATTCGTCGCACCAAGTTTTGATCTGGAAAAAGATGCTATCGATAATTTTATTAAACCACTGGTTTCGGTCTTCAATCGAATCCTGGCTATCAAGAACTCTCTGCTGATTAAGTTCGGTATGTTCTTTTATAAAAAGAACTTAAACAAAATGAAAACACGTTATCTGGATGCAACAGATAGAAACAGTACCTCATTCAAAAAATATAAATCTTATCGTTTTATTCTTTTAGAGATCAATGACTAGGCCTGTGCCAGCTCCCTGCCAAGCATAGCTCTTTTTCTTTCCGTTCCCCATCGATAGTCACCGAGCTCACCACTACTTCTTAATACACGGTGGCATGGAATTAAATAGGCTACCGGGTTGGCTCCAATTGCACTGGCCACCGCACGTACCGCTGTTGGTTTTGAAATTCTATTGGCAATAGTTTGATAGGAAACAACCGAGCCTTCCGGAATATTCAACAAAGCATTCCATACCTTGACCTGAAAATTTGTACCACGAATTGAAAGTAGTAATTTTTGCTGATCTGAATCGTCATTATTGAACAAGCGTTTTATCAATCGTTTGC
>JABHFC010000402.1 GCA_018676275.1 Gammaproteobacteria bacterium
AAAAAGGATAGAAAAAAGTCAAAAAAGTCGAAAGGAGGACTGCCACCGGGTTTGGCAAAAAAAGATAAATTACCACCCGGGTTGGAAAAGCAGCTACAGAAAAATGGCACCTTGCCTCCCTGGTTAGCCAAACGAGGTCTTCCGGATGATCTTGAGTCGCAATTACCAGCACCGCCGGAAGGTTACGAAAGACAGGTCGTGGAAGACGCTGCTGTTGTGTTAATCAACAAAGCTACAGGGAAAGTTGTCGATATAATAAAAGACATTGTTTTAGGCAAAGAAAGGTAGGAAATAGCTGCTTGTACTAATGGTAATGCGGTGATTTCAGCGATTCAATGCCTCGAGTGATGCCGTCAACTGTTAATGGAAACATCCGCTCTGACATCAGTTCCCTGATAATTGAGATGGAAGCCGTATATTGCCAGTGCTGCACAGGAACCGGGTTTAACCAGATCGAGCTGGGATAAGTAGCTAGCAGACGAGTCATCCAGTCGGCACCGGCTTCCTCATTCCAGTGCTCAACCGCGCCACCGGGCATCATGATTTCGTAGGGACTCATACTGGCGTCACCAACAAATATCAATTTGTGATCATGACCGTACTTGTGCATGACTTGCACCAGTGGAATTGTCTCGTTATGTCGACGGCGGTTATCTTTCCAGACCTTGTCATAGACACAATTATGAAAGTAAAAATATTCCAGATGTTTAAATTCAGTATGAGTCGCAGAAAACAACTCTTCACAAATACGAACATGATCGTCCATGGAACCACCTGCATCGAGGAACAAAAGAATTTTTACTGCATTATGTCGCTCCGGCACCATATGAATATCGAGTAAACCGGCATTGCGAGCAGTATGGGTAATCGTATTTTCCATATCCAGTTCATCTGTTGCACCTTCGCGAGCAAACTTTCTTAAGTTGCGCAGGGCAAGTTTAATATTGCGTGTACCCAGTTCTACGGAATCATCGAGGTTACGATATTCACGTTTATCCCAGACTTTTACTGCACGTCTGTGTCGTGATTCATTCTGGCCTATACGGATACCCTCCGGATTGTAACCGTAAGCACCGAATGGAGATGTGCCACCGGTGCCTATCATCTTGCTGCCACCCTGATGTCTTTCCTTTTGCTCCTGCAAACGTTCTCGCAGGGTTTCCATAAGTTTCTCCCAGCCACCCATCGCTTCTATTTGTTTCTTTTCTTCTTCGCTGAGGTTCAGCATGTTTTGCATGTGCAGCCATTCTTCCGGGATATCACCAATGACAGAATCGACGATCGACTCCAACCCTTCGAAGTGTGCGCCGAAGATACGATCAAAACGATCGAAAAGACTTTCATCCTTTACCAGGCTGGCACGTGCCAGGTAATAAAATTCGTCAATATCGATATTGGCAACGTGCTTGTCGAGTGCGCCAAGCAGGCTCAGGTATTCTGTTATGGATACGGGCAGACCACCCTGGCGAAGCTTGTAAAACAGGTCAATAAACATCTAAACGTACCGTCATACTGGACTTGATCCAGTATCCAGTTGAAAAGGCTCGTCTGAAAGGCGACACATTAATTTGAAGCGCCTCTGTTCATAAAGATGAGTTTCTCAAATAGATGAACATCCTGCTCATTCTTCAACAGGGCACCATAAAGCTTCGGGATCACCTTACGTGAGTTTTCTTCACGCAGGTCTTCCGCTGACATATCTTCTGCCAGAAGCAGTTTAATCCAGTCCAGTAATTCAGAAGTGGAAGGTTTCTTTTTTAAACCTGGTATCTCGCGTAAATCGAAAAAGGACTCGAGGGCTTCGCTCAGCAATCGCTTTTTAATATCCGGAAAATGAACATTGACAATTTTTTCCATGGTTTCATGATCCGGGAAACGGATGTAATGGAAGAAGCAACGCCTGAGAAATGCATCCGGTAATTCTTTTTCGTTATTGCTGGTAATAATAACGATAGGGCGATGTTTGGCTTTTACCAGCTGCCGGGTTTCATAAACAAAAAACTCCATGCGGTCTAGTTCCTGTAGAAGATCATTAGGAAATTCAATGTCAGCCTTGTCAATTTCATCAATCAGTAATACCGCCTGTTCATCAGCTTCGAATGCCTCCCACAACTTACCATGAATTATATAGTTATCGATTTCGTTAACACGCTCATCACCAAGCTGGGAATCACGCAGACGTGATACAGCATCGTACTCATATAAGCCCTGTCTGGCCTTGGTAGTCGACTTGATATGCCATTCAAAAATATTTTTATTTAATGAGTTGGCAATTTCGGTTGCCAACAGGGTTTTTCCAGTACCGGGCTCGCCCTTAATTAATAATGGTCGACCAACGGTAACGGCAGCATTTACGGCTGTCATTAGATCGTCAGTTGCGATATAGGTATCTGTGCCAGTAAAACGATTAGTAGTCATATAAATATAGTATTAGTTAATAAAAAGTTTGCATCCGAGCAGCTCTTTCGAAGCCGGTGAAATATTTTCTGGTTCTTATGCCAGCAAGCCGCCTATAAATGCACCGATCAACAGAGCCGGAATATAGAGTACGTAAAGCAGAACACCACCACCCGCGATAATCGCTCCAACAAATGGTAATCCGGTAAACATTGCGCCAAACGCGAACAGACCACCGGCCAGTAACAGTCCCGGCAACATTGCTGCCATTAATCCTGACATAACGCCACCG
>JABHFC010000403.1 GCA_018676275.1 Gammaproteobacteria bacterium
CAGGTTTTGCAATGCTTGAAGCAGGACTGGTGCGCTCCAAAAATACAGTTGAGATCCTGACAAAGAATGTCGCGCTGTTCGCCGTGTCATGCATCATGTACATGGTCTGTGGCTACGCCATTATGTATGGTGGCGAAATCTTTCTTGCTGGCATCGCTGGTGGTGAATCACTGGTAAGCGATGCACTGGCGGCCTCGGCGGAAAATGGTTTCGATGGCGATTCTGTCTATTCAGGTGCTTCAGACTTTTTCTTCCAGGTAGTATTTGTCGCCACGGCAATGTCGATCGTTTCCGGTGCGGTGGCAGAAAGAATGAAGTTATGGGCGTTTCTATTGTTTGCAGTGTTTATGACCGGCGTTATATATCCGCTGGAAGGAAGCTGGACCTGGGGCGGAAATTCAGTTTTTGGACTATATAATCTGGGAGATGATTTTGGTTTTTCTGATTTTGCCGGTTCAGGAATTGTGCATATGGCGGGTGCTGCCGCCGCGTTAGCCGGTGTCCTGCTACTCGGACCACGCAAAGGTAAATATGCTACGGATGGAAGTGTCAAAGCGATTCCGGGAGCAAATTTACCGCTGGCCACCCTGGGTACTTTTATACTTTGGATGGGATGGTTCGGTTTTAATGGAGGTTCGGTATTGAAGCTTGGGGATATTGCCAATTCAAATTCTGTTGCTATGGTTTTTCTGAATACAAATACTGCGGCAGCCGGAGGACTTGTTGCAGCCTTGCTGGTATCACGTATCAAGTTTGGTAAGGCTGATTTGACCATGGCACTTAACGGTGCTTTGGCGGGACTGGTAGCTATTACGGCGGAGCCTTCCACCCCTACAGCACTTTCTGCAACACTTATTGGTGCGGCGGGTGGTGTAATCGTGGTGTTCTCAATTATATTGTTGGATAAGATTAAAATCGATGACCCAGTTGGCGCCATATCGGTGCATGGTGTAGTCGGTCTCTGGGGCTTACTGGCAGTACCGCTGACGAACAGTGACACGTCTTTCATGGGGCAGATTGTCGGAGCCGTAACCATATTTGTCTGGGTAGGCGGGGCAAGCCTGATTGTCTGGTCAATAATAAAGGCATTAATGGGAATTCGTGTTGACGCAGAGGAAGAATACGAAGGCGTGGACTTATCTGAATGTGGTATGGAAGCCTACCCGGAATTCGTCAATCCATCGGCATAAGGCAATATATTCAAGGCTTTAACGGTCATGCTCATCTAAAAATGATTGTGACCGTGCAAGCCTTAAGGCACTTAATAATGAATGTTTGTTATAATTCATAACCAGCGCAAAGTATGCGTGCTCAGGGTAACTCCTAGATTAAGGTTTGTGGAGTTACCCACTGAATTAACATGATGAGGTGGATTACATGAAGTATCTAACTGCGATTATCAAACCATTTAAACTGGATGATGTGCGTGATGCCCTGTCCGAAGTTGGCATTAATGGTTTAACTGTTACCGAAGTAAAGGGCTTTGGTCGGCAAAAAGGGCATACAGAACTCTATCGAGGAGCAGAATACGTTGTAGATTTTCTGCCAAAAGTAAAGGTTGAGCTGGCGCTGGATGAAACGGTTGTCGAGGCCGCGATTGAGGCAATTTGCAAAGTAACAAATACTGGCAAAATAGGTGATGGCAAGATATTTGTCACTAACCTGGAACAAGTGATCCGCATACGCACAGGTGAGACGGGGGCCGACGCTCTGTAATATCCACTTTCCTGCCAAGCTTTTCTTAACTAGCTGTTAAATAAGAGCTTTGCGCACCGTGACGGTGCGTTTTTTTATTTATTGCACTGTTATAGTGCAATAGTAACTTGTATTTTCCCATTTCTATTCTGAAAATTTCTTCAAGCTGTTGAACTTAAAAGCTTTTACTTGATTGGCATACAACCTGCTCAAGCACCGACAATGAGATATCTCATAAGGCTCGAAATCAGAGTCTGTCTCAATGTCGATGCTTTTTTATTTCTTAGGGGAAACAAATTGAAACTTATAAGTGCAGTAATCAAACCATTCAAACTTGATGACGCTCGTGATGCCCTGGCTGAAATTGGCATACAGGGCTTAACGGTGACTGAGGTAAAAGGCTTTGGTAGGCAAAAAGGACATACAGAGCTCTATCGAGGAGC
>JABHFC010000404.1 GCA_018676275.1 Gammaproteobacteria bacterium
CAGGGTTTTATTCAATTGTTTCCTGCAATGTAGTTCACTACCCTTGGTTAAAAGATTGATTGTCTGACCTTCTGTCTGCTTAATCCAGTCAACACTTCTTTTATGATCAACAAAACCAAGGATCTCAACTTGTGATCCGTAACCTTCTTCGGCGGCCCATTGATTGATGGTAGTAACAGCCGCCTTCTCCCCTGCCGATACAGTAGCCGAAGCAACCTCAATACGGTCCACGCCAAGTTTTTGCAATAAGGCTTTCGCAATATTAATTTTTTCTTCCGGACTAAAAGAGACACTGCGCGTTTGTTCCCCGTCACGCAGAGTGGTGTCCAGCAACTGAATATGCCGTTTGGTATTTGTCATGTTATAGGCACAATGTTTTCATATTAAACCGGAAACAAATCCAAATTTTATCGCCTGTACCTACGATTTATGAAGTAGCTGATTCTAAAAAAACTATGCCCACAACCATGGCATAGACTGCTTTTGTTTCTCTTCAAAGCTGCCGATTTTCTCAACAATTTTCAAGGTAAGACCGATATCATCCAGTCCTTTCAACAGGTTATCTTTTCGAAAGCTATCAAGTTCAAACTTCAGTAATGTACCTTTAGCACTTGATAACTGCTGGTTTTCAAGGTCAACCTTGAACTTCGCACCTTCATTACTGGCTACCTCATCCATCAGAGTATCTAATTCCTGTTTCGAAACAATAATCGGCAAAATACCGTTTTTGAAACAGTTGTTGAAGAAAATATCTGCATAACTGGTAGAGATAATTGTGTTAAAACCATAATCGGCAATTGCCCATGGCGCGTGCTCTCGAGATGAACCGCATCCAAAATTATCTCCAACCAGTAATATACCGGCATTCTTAAACGCAGGATTATTAAGTTCAAACTCAGGATTATCAGTGCCATCAGCGTTAAAACGCCAGTCATGGAACAAATGTGCTCCAAAACCAGAACGTTCCACCTTTTTCAAAAATTGTTTTGGAATTATTTGATCTGTATCGACATTGTTGCGATTCATTAAGGCAACAATACTTTCATGTTTCTCATAAGCTTTCATATGACTTCTCTAATAATTTATTTTACTTTCGAATATCGACAAATTTTCCTGCCGCCGCCGCCGCCGCTGCCATAGCAGGTGAAACAAGATGTGTGCGCCCACCTTTACCCTGTCTCCCTTCAAAATTTCGATTTGATGTTGAGGCACAACGCTCTCCATCTTTCAATTCATCCCCATTCATTGCAAGACACATTGAACAACCTGGTTCACGCCATTCCCAACCAGCATCTTTGAAGATCTTATCCAGCCCTTCTTCTTCTGCCTGTTTTTTCACATGATATGAACCAGGCACAAGCAATGCAGTAACGCCTTCTGCCACTTTCGTTCCTTTCGCTACAATTGCTGCTGCTCGAATATCTTCGATGCGGCTATTCGTACATGAGCCAACAAATACATAATCAATAGTGATATCCGTAATTTTTGTATGAGCCTGAAGCCCCATGTAAGCCAGTGCATTTTCACAGGAGCTTTTCTTAATCTCGTCGCTGAAGTCTTCCGGTCCCGGAACTTCTCCATTTACGCCGGTAACCTGTTCCGGTGAAGTGCCCCAGGTAACCTGTGGTGCAATCTCATCGGCACGAATAGTGACTATCTTGTCGTACTCAGCTCCTTCATCGGATCTGATACTTTCCCAGTAAGCAACTGCCTGGTCCCAGTGTTCTTCTGAGGGCGCATATTCCTTATCCCGCAAAAACTCAATTGTTTTATCATCAGGCGCAACCAAACCTGCGCGAGCACCACTTTCAATAGCAAGATTACACAAGGTCATGCGACCTTCCATACTCAAATTTGTAATTGCATCACCAGCGTATTCAATAACGAAACCTGTTCCACCTGCTGTTCCAATCTTGCCAATAATTGTCAGGGCAATATCTTTGGCGGTGCAGAAATCAGATAGCTCACCATCCACTTTCACTAACAGGGTGCGTGATTTTGACTGTCGTAGGGTCTGTGTGGCCAGAACATGCTCTACCTCGGAAGTGCCTATACCAAATGCCAATGCGCCAAACGCACCATGGGTGGCAGTGTGGCTATCACCACATACAACCGTCATTCCAGGATGAACAAAGCCATGTTCAGGTACAACCACATGGATAATGCCATTATCCTGACTTTCCATATCATAAAGTTCCAGATCATGATCTTTACAGTTCTGGATCATCACTTCGACCTGCTTTCTCGCAATCGGATCCTTTATCGGTTGATTCCGATCTTTGGTCGGCACACAATGATCAAGCGTAGCAAGATTCGCTCTTGAACGACGCACTCCCCTGCTTGCATCCCTTAAGCCTTCAAAAGCCTGAGGTGTTGTGACCTCGTGTAACAAATGGCGATCTATATAAATAACGGGCGCCTGACCTTCAGATTCATGAACTAAATGATCGTTCCAAATCTTTTCATACATCGTTTTTTTCATACTTGATTACCTGATGATTAATATTAATTCTCAACAACGCCTTACTAATTACCGATCAAAACTAACAGTAATATATGATTATCCTGGAAAGGCTTCCCACACTGTATGAACCGGGGGAAAGTATTGCTAACAAGATACCCACGTCGGCTCGTCATTATAGCCAAGGCAAACTGTCAGGGAAAGCTATGCCACCGCTGTTCTGGCTTAATAAGCGTCAACAGAGACAAAATAAAAAGCCGGGTTGAACCCGGCTTTTAAACTTAAATAAGACTCAAGTTGCTGTTAATCTGCAGCTGTACTCTCCGCATCTTCCAGAGGCCGATCAACAAGTTCTACTATTGCCATAGGTGCTTTATCGCCAGGACGAAACCCACATTTTAATATGCGAAGATATCCACCGGGTCTTTCCTTATATCGCGGGCCAAGCTCATTAAACAGTTTGGTAACCGTGTCTCTATCCCGTAAACGCGAGAATGCGGTTCTACGTAAGGCAACAGAATCACTTTTCGCCATAGTAATTAACGGTTCTGCAACTCGACGCAACTCCTTCGCCTTTGGCACAGTTGTCGTAATTATTTCGTGCTGCATCAGAGACACAGCCATATTACGAAACATCGCTTTTCGATGACTACTATTGCGATTTAATTTTCGTCCACTTAGTTTATGACGCATAAGCCAATACTCAATTAATTAGTTTATAAAACAATAATTTGGTTCGAAAGATAAACGGCTATTAGCCTACAGCTTTATCTCTGTCTTCATAAAGTCCCGGTGGTGGCCAGTTCTCCAGACGCATACCCAAAGACAAACCTCTTGAAGCCAATACATCCTTAATTTCAGTTAATGATTTTTTGCCAAGGTTAGGCGTTTTCAGTAACTCTACTTCTGTACGTTGAATCAAATCACCTATGTAATAAATGCTTTCTGCCTTCAGACAGTTAGCCGAACGTACAGTTAATTCCAGATCATCTACAGGTCGTAACAATATAGGATCGATTGTAGGTTCGTTGCTGGCGGCAGCTTCTACGGCTTCTTCTGCTTCCAGGTCTACAAAAACTGATAACTGGTTGCGTAAGATTCCTGCCGCTTCACGTACGGCATTTTCAGGATCGATGGTGCCATTGGTTTCAATTTCCAGCAGTAATTTATCCAGGTTTGTCTGTTGTTCCACACGAGCGCTTTGTACGTCATAGGAGACACGACTTACCGGACTGAATGACGCATCCAGTTTCAAACGTCCAATAGCGTGTTCAGCTTCTTCCGTTCCACCAATGACAACAGGTCGATATCCACGACCCCGCTCAATATGCATTGTCATATTGAGTTCACCAGCTTTGGTCAGATTGGCTATAACCAGATCAGGGTTGGCTATTTCAATATCATGGTCCAGAGTTATATCACTGGCACGAATTACACCTGGCCCTGATTTTTTCAAGGTCAGAGTAGCATCATCCTTGCTGTGCATGGTAATTGCCAGTTGTTTCAAATTAAGCAAAATGTCTACAACGTCTTCCTGAACACCTTCAATAGTGGTGTACTCATGTAGCACACCCTCTATTTCAACTTCTGTGACGGCGCAACCAGACATTGATGACAGTAAAACACGCCTTAAGGCATTGCCCAATGTGTGACCAAAGCCCCTGTTTAAAGGCTCAATAATAATTTTTGCACGAGTGTCCGATATTGACTCAACATCGACTCTTCTTGGTTTCAACAATTCTGTAAATGATGACGGCATGCTTGCTTGTCCTATTCTTACTTGGAGTAAAGTTCGACAACGAGTTGTTCGTTGATCTCTGAAGGTAACTCACTGCGTTCTGGAACTGATCTAAAAGTACCTTCCATTTTATTGCTATCAACTAACAACCAGTCCGGTATGCCAAACTGTTCGGCAATATTCAGGGAGTCCTTTATACGTAACTGCTTTTTACTTTTATCACGAATGACAACTGTATCTTCAGGTTTAAGCTGATAAGAAGGAATATTCACTACATTACCGTTTACCAGGATAGATTTATGGCTTACCAGTTGTCTAGCTTCATTACGTGTGACGCCAAAACCCATTCTGTAAACTACGTTATCGAGTCGACACTCAAGTAATTGCAGAAGGTTTTCACCTGTAGAGCCTTTACGTCTTGCAGCTTCTTTGTAGTAACCACGGAACTGCTTTTCCAGTACACCATATATACGACGCAGCTTCTGTTTCTCACGAAGTTGCAAAGCATAATCAGAAAGTCGCTTTGGACGTGCTCCCTGTATGCCGGGCAATTTATCGATCTGACATTTTGATTCAATAGAGCGCGCACGGCTCTTCAGCATCAAATCTGTGCCTTCACGACGACTGAGTTTACATTTAGGTCCGAGGTAACGTGCCATTTATTCTCTCCTGATTACACTCGACGCCGCTTTGGCGGCCGACATCCGTTATGGGGAACGGGTGTCACATCGGTAATATTGGTGATTTTAAAACCTATGGAATTGAGCGCTCTTACTGCTGATTCGCGACCAGGTCCCGGGCCTTTAATAAAAACTTCCAGGTTTTTCATACCATACTCTTGGGCAGTTTCACCTGCTTTAGTGGCAGCGATCTGGGCAGCAAATGGGGTACTCTTACGAGAACCACGAAATCCACTACCACCGGCCGTAGCCCAGGCCAGAGTATTCCCCTGTCTGTCAGTAATGGTAATGATTGTATTATTAAACGACGCATGAATGTGTGTTACACCATCCACTACAGTCTGTTTAACCTTCTTTTTGCTGCGTGTAGCTACCTTTGCCATATTATTTAAACCTGTTTTACTTCTTAATCATTCTGCGTGGACCTTTACGGGTACGCGCGTTGGTGCGAGTGCGTTGACCACGAACCGGTAGTCCACGACGATGGCGAATGCCACGATTTGTACCAAGATCCATCAATCGTTTAATGTTCATGGCTATTTCACGTCGTAGATCACCTTCCAGCTCATACTTGGTAATCTCACTTCGAACTTTGTCCAGATCGTCTTCACTCAACTCTCTGACTTTGGCATCTGTCTGAAGCCCACATGCCTTACAAATTTCCTTTGAACGTGTAAGCCCAATACCATA
>JABHFC010000405.1 GCA_018676275.1 Gammaproteobacteria bacterium
AAAAGATATTTTTAAATCCTTGGACATAATTACAAATTCTAAAAAAAGGTGGGTCGAAAATTAAATGCCCGATAGTGCAAATTTGACAGCCTTTCTAAAGCTTCAAATCAGGCCGCCTGAGATGTAGAGTTATTATTGCAGAGAATTCCTACAAAGCTTGTGCCCGTTCCTGTTTATCTATTTTTTTCAACAAGCGTTGGCGCTTCAGTGGTGACAAATAATCAATAAATAGTTTGCCATCCAGATGATCTATTTCGTGTTGAATACACACTGATAACAAACCGTCCGCATCCTCTTCAATCAACTCGCCTTCTTCTGTCAGGTATGAGTATTTGATTTTTTCTGCGCGCTCAATATCATCATAATATCCCGGCACGGATAAACAGCCTTCCTGCATTTGCTCAATACCTTCGCTGCTTACAATTTTTGGATTAATTAAAACCCTGGGCTGATCCCGCTCTTCAGAAACATCGATGACAATGATACGTTTCTGAATATTCACCTGTGTTGCCGCCAGGCCAATGCCGGCTTCGTCGTACATGGTTTCCAGCATATTTTCTGCAATGGTCGTGATATTACTGTCAATAATTTCGATTGGGATGGCCTTTTTACGCAATCTTGGGTCCGGAAAATGCAATACTTCCAGTTTCGACATTGATTTGAATCTCCTGATAAATCTGTAAGCTACTGATAGTATACAGGAAAATATATGTTTAGCCTGTCTATATATGCGGAGATGGTGAAGAGGCTAACTATTTGCTAGACTTTTTGCTAATCTACATTAAGGAATTCTCGTAAGGTACCAGTGATGCTAAATAAAACCGTCTTAAAAGTGGCAATGCTAATGCTGTTCATCGGCTCAATACAGGCTGATGAAATCAAACTCAATCCTGACCAACCAGGCTCTTATGTGGTTGAAAAAGGAGATACCTTATGGGACATCTCCGCAAAATTTTTGCAGGAACCCTGGCGTTGGCCTGAAATTTGGAACGTAAACCCACAGATAGCCGATCCGCATCTGATTTATCCCGGTGATGTAATCAGCATGAGCTATAAAGATGGTGTACCAATGCTAACAGTTGATCGCGAAGGTAAGCCAACTCAACAGAGCCGAAGTCGTTCGGGTCGTACGGTCAAACTTTCTCCCGAAATGCGTTCCAATGAACATGCTGAAGCAATTCCTTCCATCCCTATAGATGTAATAGAACAATTTCTTGTTCGGCCACTGGTAGTGACTGACAGCGAGATGGAAGATTGGCCTTATATCGTTTCGACTTATGATAAGCATCTGATTGCGGGTAAAGGTAGTAAGGTCTATGTCCGTGGTTTATCTTCCGGTTCGCAATCACAACGCTTTTCGGTTTACAGAAAAGGCGCCGCATATCGAAGCGGCTCAGGTAATAATGCTCGCGTGCTGGGTTATGAAGCATTACATGTTGCTGATGCAGTAATAGAAAGAGGCGGTGATCCTGCCACTGCTGTAATTATTGATTCTAGTCGGGAAGTATTGGTTGGCGACAGGTTGGTGGCTCAGTCAGATACAGACATAAATTCTGATTTTATTCCTCGTTCTCCGTCAAACTCAGTGAATGGTAATGTCATTTCTGTTATTGATGGCGTCTCCGAGATTGGTCAATATCAGGTGGTTGTACTGGATTTGGGTGAATCAGACGGTATTGAAATAGGTAATGTCGTTGGTGTTTATCAAAGCGGAGAGATGGTTTCGGACAGAGTTGAAGTTGAAGAAGACTGGCGTGTTCGTGATCGAGGTGAAGGAGCATTTGATGCTAATGAATTTAAAAATTATCTGGGTAAGAAAAAGTCGGCTGGTGAACAGGTTCAACTTCCCGAAGAATTTGCTGCTGTTGTAATGGTGTTCAGAACCTTTGGCGAGGTAAGTTACGGTCTTGTCATGGAAGCCACGGCTCCAATTCATCTTAATGACATGGTGCGAAATCTGTAGCTTTCAAAAACAGACAAGTTAAATTCGAAAGCCGCAATCAGTAAATCTGATTGCGGCTTTTTGCGTACAGGATGTACGTATGCCGTGGAGTGCATGGATGCACGTGAACGGCGTCTCTCAGATTAAGGCGATACTTGGTGGAGATAATATTAAAGAGGCGTTTTGCAAGGAGAGTGTCGCGATAGGCAGGACGCCGGTAGCGACCAGGATGTACGTCAGGAAAGATGCTGGAAAACTTGCTCTCGGCGTTTTCAACCGTTTACATCCGTGTAAACGTCCTGCCTTTCCTAAGTACCTACGCACCGTTAAATATCTTTTGAATGGCACATGGTCCATGTAGGCAATGTCGCGATCGCACGACTGCATGGACGCAGGAGGTAGAGAACGTCTGGAACAAGTTTTCGAGGATGCGAAGGAGCGGCGTCTTTCAGGAGACTGGGAAATTGAGCGATATCATTTGCAGGAGCAAAAACCGACGGCGTACAGGGATGTACGAATGTAATAAATAAAGATCCCTCTGCCTGTTCGGCATTTTCATCTTCCATGTTATTCTTTTAAAAACTTCACACGGAAAAGGTGAATTATGATCAAGGAAGAACAACTTCAAAATAAAGATCTGCCGTATTGGCTGGCCTTGTTAAGAACACCTGCATTAGGTCCACGAACCCTGAGTAAATTGCTAAAGACGGCCGTGGGGCCAGCGTCAATATTTGAGTTGCCTGAAAAAGAATTAATAGAAGCTGGGCTTAAGGGCAGAAGTATTAATTTTCTTCAAAATCCACCCTGGCCAATGATCGAGAGTGATCTATTGTGGTTGGAGCAAGAAGGGAATCATCTGATCACTTTTGCTGATCAACATTATCCTGAACTACTAAGACAGATTTATGATCCGCCCTTTGCATTATTTGTACGTGGAAATCCGGAAGTACTTAGTTCTATTCAACTCGGCATAGTTGGAAGTCGTAATCCCACGACTGATGGTCGCAGGATGGCCCGGGATTTTTCCCGGCAACTGGCAGCTGTTGGTCTGACTATCACCAGCGGTTTGGCATTGGGAATTGATAGCTGTAGTCACCTGGGGGCACTGGATGCTAATGGCCAAACAATTGCAGTACTCGGTAATGGTTTGAATTCAATTTATCCTAAAAGCAATAGTCGACTTGCCGAATCTATAATTGAAAATGGAGCGCTTGTATCTGAGCTGCCACTCGATTATCGTCCTCTACCTGCAAATTTCCCACGACGCAACAGAATTATCAGCGGTGCAAGTACAGGCGTGTTGGTAGTGGAAGCGGCGTTGAAAAGCGGCTCCTTAATCACCGCGCGCTGTGCGATGGAACAAGGTAGGGATGTCTTCGCGATTCCCGGATCAATCCACAATCCATTGACCCGCGGTTGTCATTCACTAATAAGGGAAGGAGCAAAATTAGTCGAACAATTACAGGATATTATAGAAGAAATAGGACCGCTGGCAGTCGCCAGTGTCACTACTGACACCCAGCCTGTAAAAACACAACAATTAATAAAGGGACTTGACGCGGACACGAAACTCCTGCTTGATAATATAGGCTACCGTCCCGTGAACGTGGATTATCTGGTAGGTGTAACGGGCTTGACCGTCAACATTATATCCAGAACACTGCTAAATCTGGAGTTACAGGGCTTAATCGAGTCGTTACCAGGAGGGAGCTGTATACGAAAGTCATGATGAGAGTTTAATATGAAAGAAACGGTATTTGATGTATTGATGTATTTGT
>JABHFC010000406.1 GCA_018676275.1 Gammaproteobacteria bacterium
ATTTCCGGATAGAAATGATCTTCCCAGATAGTGGGTCCATCTTTTGTTTCAAGACATTCCTGCGCGACTCCAGGACCCATAACTTCCGAGAGTCCGTAAATATCAACAGCATCTATGCCCAAACGTTGTTCCAGGTTTCGTCGCATCGAGTCGGTCCACGGTTCAGCACCAAACATGCCTACGCGTAGACTCAGCTTTTGACAATCGACTCCCTGTCGCTCCAGTTCATCTGCAATACTAAGCATATAAGAAGGCGTTACCATAATGATGTCTGGATCAAAGTCCTGTATCAGTTGCGCCTGTTTCTGGGTTTGGCCACCAGACATAGGAATTACAGTACAGCCGAGATATTCGCCACCATAGTGAGCACCAAGTCCGCCAGTGAACAGACCGTAACCATAGGCAACATGAATCTTGTCTTTATGAGAACCGCCAGCTGCGCGTATCGATCGGGCAACTACCTCGCTCCAGGTATCTATGTCTTTTTTTGTGTAACCAACGACAGTTGGCTTGCCAGTGGTACCGCTTGAAGCATGTACCCGGATAACATCATCCATAGGCACAGCAAACATGTCGAAAGGATAATTGTCACGCAGATCCAACTTGGTAGTGAAAGGAAAAAGGGCCAGATCGCTTAGTTGTTTCAGATCAGAAGGATGTACACCGGCGTCATCAAAATTCTTCTTGTAGCAGTTAACATTGTCATAGGCATGTTGGAGACTCCACTGCATTCTTTCCAGTTGCAATGCTTGTAATTCATCCAGACTCGCTTTTTCAATAGCTTCAAGCGAGTCACGTTGTCCTGCTGTCGTCATGATATTTAGCCCCCGGGTTGTGCCTTTTTAAAATAACACAGAAAATTTACAAAATTCAATAATCTTGTATCATATCTGTTTTTTTTCGTGCAAGCTATCTAGTTGGGTAAGATTGTAGCGTAGTTATAAACCAATCAGTGAGGAGTCAGCAATTGAATATTCAAAGTTATATCAGTGGTGAATGGGTGAGCGGTGCTGATAGTGGAGTAGAGGTATTTAATGCAGTAAACGGCCAGGTTATAGGCAATGTTTCCAGCAGCGGTATCGATTTCGGTCAAAGTTTGTCGTATGCACGGGAACAGGGTGGTCATTCACTTCGAGCAATGAGTTTCCATGACCGTGCTAATTGCCTTAAGGCTTTGGCGCAACACCTGATGTCGCAGAAGGAAAAGTTTTATGAAGTCTCCGCCTGGACCGGTGCAACCCGGGTTGATAGCTGGATAGACATAGAAGGTGGAATTGGTACGTTGTTCACCTATAGCAGCCTGGTCAGACGCGAATTTCCAAATGAAAGCTTTCTGGTAGAAGGTGAACCACAACCTTTGTCGAAGGGTGGGACATTTATTGGTCGTCATATTCTGGTACCGAAAGAAGGCGTAGCTGTACACATCAATGCCTTTAATTTCCCTTGTTGGGGCATGCTGGAAAAAATTGCACCAAGTTTACTTGCCGGAGTTCCTGTAATTGTCAAACCGGCTACTGTTTCTGCCTACTTAACTGAAGTTATGGTCAGGGAAATTATAAGTTCAGGTATTTTGCCAGCAGGCGCGATTCAATTAATCTGCGGTAGTACTGGTGATCTTCTGGACAAGGTTAATGAGCAGGATGTAGTTACATTTACTGGTTCTGCATATACCGGGCGTAAACTCAAATCTTTACCGAATATCATCAATAATTCAATTCCGTTCAACATGGAGGCTGACTCGCTGAATTGTTGCATTCTGGGTGAGACTGTCGATACAGCTTCAGCAGAATTCGATTTATTCATCAAGGAAGTCGCACGGGAGATGACGGTTAAGGCGGGTCAGAAATGCACGGCTATTCGTCGCACCATTGTACCGCGTTCAAAAGTTGATGCCGTTTCAGAAGCTTTAAAAACACGTCTGGATAAGATCAGTCTCGGTGATCCTTCCATAGAAGGTGTAAAGATGGGACCACTGGTTGGACGTGCACAGGTACAGGATGTCCGGGATAACGTGGAAAGCCTGAGTAAGAGCTGTGAAATAATTTATGGCGGAGGCAATGATTTCGAAATTACCGGTGGCGACAGTGAAACGGGCGCGTTTTTTCCAAAGACTTTACTCTATTGTGATAAGCCACTTGATGCGGAAGAGCCTCATGCAGTAGAGGCCTTTGGTCCGGTCAGTACCATCATGCCCTATGAGAATCTTGATGAGGCTATGGCGCTGGCGAAGTTAGGCCGGGGTAGTTTGGTGGGCTCAATATTTACTGCCGATAATAGCGAAGCAAAAGAGCTGATTTTGGGCACTGCTGCTTATCATGGGCGGATGCTAGTCATTAATAAAGATTGTGCCGGAGAATCCACAGGTCATGGTTCACCAATGCCAACATTAGTGCATGGAGGTCCGGGACGTGCAGGTGGTGGTGAAGAGCTGGGTGGAGAGCGTGCGATTAAGCATTATATGCAGCGAACAGCCATACAGGCTTCACCCACGACTTTAATGGCGATTACCAATGAATTTCATCCGGGCGCAGATCCGATTACCGATATTGTGCATCCTTTCCGGAAATACCTGGAGGAATTGCAAATCGGCGAGACTTATACGACTTACAGACGTACTGTCACGGAAGCAGACATCGTTAATTTTGGTTGCCTGTCCGGCGATCATTTCTATGCACATTTTGATGAAATAGCGGCAAAAGACTCATTCTTCGGGAAACGGGTTGCCCATGGTTATTTCATTATCTCAGCCGCTGCTGGCATGTTCGTTGACCCGGCACCAGGTCCGGTAATCGCTAACTATGGACTGGAAAACCTGCGTTTTATAGAACCAGTTGGTATTGGAGATACCATTCAGGTCCATTTAACAGTCAAACAGAAAATCAGCAAAGATAAGCGAAGCGATGATGAAAAGGCGACTGGAGTCGTGAGATGGGCGGTTGAAATCAGGAACCAGGATGAGAAAGCGGTAGCTGTCTACGATGTGATGACACTGGTGGAAAGGAAAGAATAAGCCGCCTCCAGCGACTAAAAATTGATAATAATTGAAAAGTTTTACTGTTTTGTTGCTCAATTGTCCTGCCCGCGCTTGACTGTAAGATGTAGTCAATTTACGCTTTTACATGGATACTCAAAAAAAGAAATAAACGGATAATTGCGCATATGTCTACATTGGAAGAACTGAAGAAACAGGCATCAGAAGTAACCCAGAGAAAGCAGGTTGCTGCAGCTGCTCCTGATAAAGTTACAGACGAAGAGAAATGGCGAAAATTAGCACCGGTGATGAAATTTCTGAAGGATCACTTTATTGAGCTGGCAGAAACTCTGAATGTCCTGGATAAGGAAACTTTGGTAGATTTTGAAATTAATGATGATATTTCGGTTTCAAAATTAAAGGGGCAGAATTACAAAATTACCCATCCCGGCGAAGATAAAGAAAAACAGTTTATTTTCGAGTTTGAAAATAGTGGTGAATTTCCTACCTATTGCCTACTCTCGGCAGGATCTGCAGCATCAGCATTTAAGAAATCATTAACTGATGGTCAGATACAATGTTCAACAACACCGGTTGATGGCAACAAATCGGTAAAATTTGAAATCAAACCTTTTGTTCGAACAAAATATTTTTTCAATGTTGATCTCGATAAAGACAATATCAATCTGACCATATCAAACTACAGTAATATCTGGTCACAGGTTAATTCCTTCAAAAAGAATGAAATTACCACCGATCTGATGGACGAACTTACCCGTCATGTGATGCGTGAGCCGAATAAATATAACGAAATGGTTGGTAACGTTATTTCGGAAGATATGCGCACGCAAATAAGAGATAAGCTTAATGCTGAGAAAACGGCACAGCAGGCTCAGGCAGAACGGAACCAGATTAATGAAGCCAAGAAGCAATCGGGAAAGAAAGAAAAAACAATATTTGGTAAATTATTTAAAAAATAATAATTATTCGAAATCAACACTCTAAATACATTCGTATTTAAAATATAGACATCGATTATCTTTGCTGGAGTACATCAGTACGGATTACAGTTACTTTATTGCTGACTTGCTGTTGCTTCTGCATGCCACCAATAATAATCAGGCTATTTTCATTTAGTAATAAAAGTCCACGATGATCCATAGTTGATGTAGGCGTGGTAGACAGCTGCCATTGTTGTTGTTCAAAATTAAAAAACCATAATTTGTTATCCGCTGTAGATGGTTTGCCGTTATAGCCAATACCATTATAGTTATAGGGATTCACTGAACCGCCAATAAAGATTATTCCTGCATGTGGGTGGGAAATTGCTGTGGCTGCCATACGATATCGCGCAATACCGGTCGGGTGTGGCACGAGCTGCCAGTCAATTTTATTAATATTATGCTGGTCAATGGAACCTGAATAGCATGCAGGTTCCGGTAAAAAGCTACGTCGCTGATTGACTCTGGCCTGAACCCCGACGCCATCACAAACTATTAGCAGATTTTCTGATATTCCGGCGGCGTGACCAAATACTGGTACTCCAGGGAAAGGTGAGGCTTGTTGCCATCGATTGGTTTGAACATCATAAATTTGTACCAGATTGATGTTACCGTCATTGTGCCAGCCGCTTATCAGGTAGATGTAGCGTTGCTGGTAAACCAGGGCGACTGAATCATCAACGGGTACAGGTGTTGATGCAATTTTCTTATAGCTGTCACTTAATACATCATAAGCATAATTATCAGGACTGGAAATCTCGCTATGGTCTTCAGCTACAGAATATCCACCGAAAACATAAGCTTTATCTCCTATACCGACAGCAACACTTGCCAGTCGACCTTTCAGGGTTAAAGAGGACGGTACGGCTTTACGTTGGTGCCATTGCCTGTCACCAACATTTAGTGCCCAGACTTTATTATGTACATCTTTATTTGTTTTACCGACTCCCAATCCCATAAAGCTGAGCAGGTATAGACCTTCAGAAGTATTTACTTTAGCAATGGCATTATTCGTTACCGGTTCAGGAAGATCAGGCAAAGTCCATTGGCACTGAACAGGCGAGGGGATAAGCGTAAAAATAACAGAAAGACTAATTGTAACAGTGCTGATGCTCCGAAGAGCTGTTATGACGATGGGCATCAATTTCATGATTGGAAACCGGGTGATTAGCTAAGGTGAAATCTTGACCGATATATTCATAGAAAAACTGTCAATCCAGATGAGCCTGAGTACAGAGTAAATATACCAGAACTAGTGATACCTTAATCAATTATTAACTATAGACATTGAGACAAATGGATTTTATTCTCAAGTAGCCCGATCTAATGAAAGAAAATATAACAATGAATGATATCAATGCCGATGAGCTTGCACAGGCTTGTGCTGCCTCTATGTATAAACGTGATTTTGCCGTACAAAAAGCAGGTATTACGCTTGATATAGTTAAGCCAGGGTATGCCTGTCTTGAAATGGAAGTACGCGAGGATATGGTCAATGGACATAATGTCTGTCACGGTGGTTACCTGTTTTTGCTGGCCGATACTGCTTTTGCCTACGCCTGTAATAGTTATAACAAGGTAACCTATGCGCAAAGCTGTGATATCGATTTTATTGAAGCGGCAAAGAGTGGAGAGAAATTGATCGCAGTTGCAGAAGAATGCAAACGAGGCCGTCGAACAGGTGTTTACGATGCTACGATCAGTCGGGTTGATGGTGAAATACTGGCATATTTTCGGGGTCGTTCCTACCAGGTAAAGGGAGAAGTCATCCAGGAGTAAGCCGAAAATACAATATTTGCTTGATAAAAAATGACACAGAATTATAATGGCAAGTTATTATTTTGTATCACAATTGTAGTTTCCGGATAATGCTATGAAAACAGATAATAATACCGAGCGAGAAGCTCTATTTCAGCAGCGTGTCGATAATGAAGAAAAGATCGAACCAAAAGACTGGATGCCTGATGAATATCGGAAGAATCTGATCCGACAGATTTCACAGCATGCCCACTCAGAGGTTATCGGCATGCAACCGGAAGGCAACTGGATTACGCGAGCACCAAGTTTGAGGCGAAAAGCTGTGTTGTTGGCGAAGGTACAGGATGAAGGTGGTCATGGTTTGTACCTTTACAGCTCCGCGGAGACACTCGGAATTAGTCGAGCTGAAATGATCGAAGCTTTGCAAAGTGGTAAGGCAAAATATGCCTCGATATTTAATTACCCGACATTGTCATGGGGCGATATAGGTGCAATAGGCTGGTTAGTTGATGGCGCCGCAATTTGTAACCAGGTCTCGCTACAACGTACTTCCTATGGTCCTTATGCTCGCGGCATGGTGCGAATCTGTAAAGAAGAAAGTTTTCATCAGCGTCAAGGCTACGAAATTATGCTGGTATTGGCGCAGGGAAATGAAGAGCAGAAAAGAATGGCTCAAGACTCACTGAACCGATGGTGGTGGCCATCACTAATGATGTTTGGCCCACACGATTCTGAATCTGCACACAGCGCCAAATCTATGAAATGGAAAATCAAGCGTGAGACTAACGACGATCTTCGCCAGAAATTTATTGATCAAACCATTCCACAAATCGAATTTCTGAAACTTGATTATCCTGATCCGGAAATAAAGTGGAATGAAGAGAGAGGTCATTATGATTCCGGCGAACTGGATTGGGAAGAGTTTTATGCAGTCATTAAAGGTGATGGTCATTGTAATCGCGAGCGTATACAACATCACGTCAAGGCGCATGAAGAAGGCGAGTGGGTCAGGCAGGCATTGCATGCCTACAATGAAAAGAAACGTGCACAGAAGGCGGCTTAGGAGGCTCAAGCATGAGTACTGAAAAACTGGAATTATTTGAAGTGTTTATTCGTTCCAAGAGAGGGCTTGATCACAGGCATATTGGTAGCCTGCATGCTGAAGATCATGAGCAGGCACTGGAGTACGCACGTGACTGTTATACACGCAGGAGTGAAGGCGTCAGTTTATGGGTGGTAAAGTCAGGGGACATTGTTGCTTCACAGGAAGATGACAGTGAATCTTTTTATGATCCCTCAGATGACAAACCCTATCGTCACGCGACTTACTACAAGTTGCCTGATGAAGTTAACAATATGTAGTTTTGGATAGTGAAACCAATATGCCTGATAACGCTGATAATAATTTAACCCTGCAATACGCGGTCCGTCTTGGCGATGATGCACTAATTCTTGGGCATCGAATATCGGAATGGTGCAGAAACGGTCCTTTCCTGGAAGAAGATATTGCTCTGAGTAATTCTGCTCTCGATTACATTGGCCGGGCGAGAATGTTTTATGGTTATGCCGCAGAACTTTCCGGTGGTAAAAAAACAGAAGATGACTTTGCCTATCTACGGGATTGTCGCGAATATCAAAACCTGCTTATTAGTGAATTGCCAAAAGGTGATTTTGCCTGGACCATGGCCAGGCAATTGATTATGGATGTTTATTATCTGAATTTTCTGTCCGCTTTAAGCGAGTCTGTTGACCCAAACCTTGCCGCTATTGCTGCGAAGGCGGTAAAAGAAACAAAGTATCACCTGCGGCGTAGTACTGATTGGGTGTTACGACTGGGGGACGGAACTGAGGAAAGTCATGCTCGACTACAAAAAGCATTTGATGAGATTTGGGGGTATATACCGGAAATTTTTGAACTGGATGAATTGGAACAACAACTTGTAGATAAAGGTGTAGCAGTAAATACACCTGAATTACAAGCTCGATGGCAGGAGGAAATCAGGGGAATCTTGACGGAAGCTACTATAGAAATGCCGGAAGTCAGCTGGACGGTACGAGGAGGTCGCTCTGGTTATCATACTGAGCATCTTGGCCATCTTCTGTCGGAGTTACAGTATATGCAGCGTACTTACCCGGGATTGCAGTGGTAGCAGTTGTTTCCAATTCTGCTGGGCAAAGCGACGATGCAGGTACCGTTGACATGCGCACTAACAGTGATGCGGAAGTTAGTACGATCTGGGACTTGCTCGATGAGGTGAAAGATCCTGAAATACCAGTGTTAAGCCTGTGGGATCTTGGCGTATTGCGTAATGTAGAAAAGTCCTTAGATAAAATCATAATCACAATCACACCTACCTATTCCGGTTGTCCTGCGATGGAAACCATGCGCCAGGATATTGAAAGTATTCTTACTAGGTCAGGTTATCCGAATTATGAAATACGAACAGTACTATCCCCAGCCTGGACCACAGACTGGATGTCCGATGAAGGAAAGCAAAAACTGGAGCAATTTGGTATAGCACCACCAGGACATACAAAAGCGGAAACTCAAACAGTTTGTTGTCCCAGATGTCGATCTGAAGATACGCTTTTGATCAGTGAATATGGCTCAACAGCCTGCAAGGCAATGTATCAATGCAGTCAATGTAAAGAAGCATTTTGTTATTTCAAAGTAATATAGGTACGAACCAATGGATAGCTCACAGTTTTACCAACTAAGCGTAGCGAATGTACGCCCGGAAACTGACTCGTCAATTTGTGTAACATTAAATGTTCCTGATGAATTACAGGACACATTCAGATTTAAACAAGGACAGTTTCTGACCTTTAAGGCCCAAATAGATGATGAGGAAGTACGACGTTCCTATTCAATCTGCTCAGGTGTTCAGGATGGTCATATGCGCGTTGGTATTAAACGTGTAAACGGGGGCAGATTTTCAAATTATGCCAACGATAATTTCAAGCCGGGATTTAACGTTGATGTTATGCCGCCGCAGGGAAATTTCTATACTGAACTGAACCCGGATAATGAAAAGAGGTATATGTTCATAGCTGCGGGAAGTGGTATTACACCGATTCTTTCCAATATTAAGACAGTTCTGCATGAAGAACCAAAGAGTAGAGTGACTCTGCTTTATGGCAACCTGAGAAGTAATTCTGTGATGTTTATGGATGAACTGGGATTTATTAAGAACAGGTACATGAGCCGCTTCCAATGGATCAATATTATGGATAATGAAGATCAAGGTGCCGATTTGCTAAACGGTATTATTGATAATAAAAAGGGTGCAGCACTTTACAAGGACAGACTTATTGATATCAAAGGAACGGATGAAGCTTTTATATGTGGTCCGCAGGCAATGATGTCAGAGATATCCAGGGGATTTCGTAGTATGGGTTTTGATGATTCCAGGATACATTATGAATTATTTACCAGCTCATCAGAAGACTCCAAAGTAGCTTTGGAAAAGTACAATCAGCGAATTGCAGAATATGGTGAGCAAAAAACAAGTAATGTAACGGTTATTGCCGGTGGAAGATCAATAAATTTTGATCTGACAACTGTTGGGGAAAACATTCTTGATGCCGGGATACATAATGGCATGGATCTCCCCTATGCATGCAAAGCAGGTGTGTGTTCAACATGCAAAGCAAAACTGGTTGAAGGGGAAGTGGACATGGATCTGAATCACGCTCTTGAAACTGAAGAACTGGAGGCCGGTTATATTCTTACCTGTCAATCTCATCCCATTTCGGACAAAGTTGTGGTCGACTATGATTAGATGAGTACTCCAACTTTAATTATAAAAGCTGCCCGTAGTCTTCTATTGAAATAAGAATGAGTAAGCTCAAATGTATTGATGATTTACTCACAGGATTCGCAAGACGAACCCCGGTAAGGGCTGGTTCACTTATCATCAGTCTGTTCGGAGATTCAATATCTCAACATGGAAATTCAGTCTGGTTAGGAAGCCTGATTGAGGCCATGGCACCGTTTGGAATAAATGCCCGACAAATTCGCACTGCGGTTTTCAGACTGGTACAGGAAGACTGGCTTGTAAGCCGGCAATCTGGACGTCGTAGTTTTTATAGTTTCACTGATTTTGGAAACCGGCATTACGAAAAAGCGGCAAGACGTATTTATGCCAGCCAGCGTGAGGATTGGGATGGGGAATGGACAGTTGTTATTCCCGCCTTTGTCGCGAACGAAAAACGTGATGAATTACGTAAGGAACTGGTCTGGCTGGGTTATGGTGCAATTGCACCAGGTGTCCTCGCTCATCCTTCCGGCGCCCGCCAATTTCTGGATGAGACATTACTGGAACTTGGAGTTACTGATAAGGTTGTCGTGTTAAAGGCGAAGACCGAAGAAGTGGCATCTCGGGCGTGTCTGAAACAATTAGCACATACATCCTGGAAGCTGGATGGAATAGAAATGCGTTATGAACAATTCCTGGAAAAATTCAGACCGATATTAAATATTATAAGAAAAGCAAAAAATATCAGTAATGAAGATTGTTTTCTGGTGCGTACTCTTTTAATTCACGAGTACAGACGTATTCTTTTAAGCGACGCCGATCTGCCGGGTGAATTATTGCCAGTTAACTGGCCGGGGATAACCGCATTTGATTTAACTGCTAATTTATATAAAACAGTACAGGAAGGTGCGATGTCTTATATAAAGTCTAATATGGAAACTGTAGATGGTCATCTACCTGATGCCGGGAAGAAGTATTATTCTCGCTTTGGAGGTCTGCAATAAACTTACGATTGATGGTCGAATGAATTCGACCCTACGGGTCGTCGCGTAACAGGGCCGAATTTATTCGGTCATGGGTGCTAAAACTGGTCGTTTGACAACGCCATAATACTTTCGCTACCGGCCATTACAGAAGCCAGATAAGCATCCGCACGCGGCAGAAAATGATCAGCATAAAAACGGGCCGTAACAATTTTACCTTTATAGAATTCTACATCATCTGCACCGGTATCAATTTTAGCTGAAGCAATCAACGCCGCTCTGGCCATTAACCAGCCACCACATACTGTACCCATAAGCATCATAAAGTTTACTGCTACCGAGCCTGGAGCGTTGGCATCAGACTGGTAATTTTCCAATAACCATGTAGTGGCTTTTTCCAAAGTTTGAACCGCTTTTATGTAGTTGCTCTGAAAAGACACAAAATTATCATTATCAAGACTGACGATCTCCTTACCAACCTGATGCATTTCTTCAAGCAGATCTTTCATTGCCTTACCGGAATCCCGGATGACTTTACGTCCAACCAGATCCTGTGCCTGTATGCCGGTAGTACCTTCGTAAATAGTTGTAATACGTGCATCGCGAAAATGTTGTGCGGCACCGGTTTCTTCAATAAAACCCATACCACCATGAACCTGTACTCCCAAAGAGCTGAGTTCCTGCGCAAGTTCCGTGCACCAGGCCTTGACTACCGGTGTCAGCAGGGCAAAACGTTCAGAATGTTGGGCTTTAATATCGTCTGTTTCTGCATGGTGAATGTAGTCAAGTGAGGCGGCTGATACATAACAAAGTCCGCGCATGGCTTCTATACCAGATTTCATTAACATCAGCATGCGACGTACATCGGGATGATGAATAATCGTTACTCGACCTTTCTGTCCCAAAGCCTGTCCCTGTGTACGTTCCTTTGCATAATTCAATGCCTGTTGATAGGCTCGTTCACTGATACTCAGGCCCTGTACGCCTACAGCCAGACGAGCATGATTCATCATGGTGAACATACAATTAATGCCACTATGGGGCTCTCCAACCAGATAACCAATTGCGCCACCGTTATCACCGTAACTCATAATACAAGTGGGACTGGCATGAATACCCAATTTGTGTTCTACCGATACCGGGTAAACATCGTTACGCTCACCGAGTGAACCATCATCGTTTACCAGATACTTTGGTACGATAAAAAGAGATATGCCTTTAATACCTTGTGGTGCGTCAGGTAGTCTGGCCAATACGAGGTGAACTATGTTTTCGGTAAAATCCTGATCACCCCAGGTGATAAATATTTTTTGACCGCTAATGAGATAATGATCTCCTTCTGGTTCGGCTCTGGTTTTTACAGCAGCCAAATCAGAACCCGCCTGTGACTCGGTCAGATTCATGGTGCCTGTCCATTCTCCCGAGATCATTTTCGGTAGATATATTTCTTTTAATGCTTCCGAAGCATGCGCATCGATCGCAACAGCTGCACCTTCTGTCAGCATCGGGCAAAGGGCAAAAGACATATTTGCTGCCTGCCAAATTTCATTGGCTGCTGTTGCCACCAGTTCTGGCAGACCTTGTCCACCACGCTCGGGACCAAAGGGCAGAGCGGGCCAGCCACCTTCCCTGAAAGCATTATAGATATCAGCAAAGCCATCAGCGGGAACTACTTTTTTATCTACAACCTTTGCACCGATTTCATCGCCAGACTTGTTATGCGGTGATAGTACACCGTTAGCAAGTCGTGCTGCCTCTTCAATAACGGCTTCGATTAAATCTGGAGTGGCATCTTCCTTACCCGGCAATTTACTAATCTTATTTAGCTCTGCCAGCTCATTTATTGCAAAGGTGATATCTTTGCCAGGTGCAATGTAGTCGTTCATATTAAATTGTTCTATCGGCTTTACTTCAAAGAGAATTTGATTAGAAATGTGATACTAATGTTTTAAACGTGAACCGTATTTGCCTGAGAATGTTTCACACTTATGAATAAAGTCCTGGGTAGTCCTCGGTAAGGGAATTCTCATGTTGGCCATATCATTCATAAGTTCTACTCCTGCAAGAATCAGTTCTTTGCCTCTTCTGGCCATAGCTCTTTCAGCATTATTCGCGCCTTCGCGGGATTTTGGTTTATATGCCCGTAACTCATCAGCAATACTGACATAATGTGGCCAGATCTCAATCATGGCAGGATCACTGCGCATAGTTTCAGTAACCTGTTTACAGCAATCTGCAAGCTCATTTATTTTTGGAATGACTTCGTTGAAACTTGATGCCGGGTTGAATAGCTGACCCAGGTTATAACTAATTGAATCTATATCGCGCATCGCCTGTGCAAGTTTTATATAACGTGTTTCGTAAAACTGTTCCATGGGCATGGTAAAAGCTTTAAACGGTTCGCCCCATAATTCTTCCAGACCTTCTTTCGCACGTACCGGGCGTATGTACTTGCCGTACTCCAGTGCTCCCAAAAAGCAGCGGCCACAATTCTTCAGTAATTCGTTTTCTTTATCGATTGTGACACCGATTTCTTCCAGTTCTACAATTTTTGTCAGTATGTCTACACCTCTGTTCAACAGGGCGCCCGCAAGCATGGCAGCCAGAACACGTTTTTTTGAAGAATTTTGTTCTTTATCGTACTGGATTCTGACATCTTCGAGTTTTCGTCCCGGTGTATTAATACCAGATTCGGTATGATGGAAAACACGACGAGCCAGTTGGTCGATTAATCTCTTTTTCTGAGCCAGGGCATCGGAGGCAGGATAATATCTTACCCAGTATCCATCGTAGTAAACACGTTTTGCATCATTGAAGTTTTTAAGCTTACCGTTGGTAAACTCGGTGGATAAAATTTTTGCGCTTGCAACCATCGCTTATGACCTCAATTTTTCAATTCTGAAATATAGGCAGCGGCCCAAGTTCTATTGGACCACTATTACGTACCAGTTCCTGTCGAGTTGGATTACCCTGTCGCACATTCCGATAAACCGACAAAGCCCATAATGGGAAGTAATGACTATAGCCGTGATAACGAAGATAAAAAACTCTCGGGAATCCTGTGCCTGAATATAAGGACTCTTTCCAGGCACCATTAGTTTCCTGATTACGGAGCAAATAATGTACACCCCGTTCCACATTTGCTGAATTTACCTCACCTACAGCCATCAGACCAAGCAGTGCCCAGGCCGTCTGTGAAGCGGTGCTTTCTCCTCTGCCTCTTAATTCAGGATCATCATAACTATTACAATCTTCACCCCAACCGCCATCACTGTTTTGCACGCTGTTCAGCCAGTCGATAGCTTTACGTATGTAAGGTTGATTCGAATCTTCAGCAAGAACACCGAGGCCTATTAAAACCGACCAGGTACCATATATATAATTGACACCCCAACGACCAAACCAGGCACCGGATTCATGCTGGTCTTGTTGCAAAAACTGCAGACCACGCGCAATCGGAGGGAAGCTTCGGTCGTAGCCCAACATAGCAAGCATTTCTATACAACGACCTGTCAGATCAGCAGTACTGGGATCAACGAGAGCACCGTGATCAGCAAAGGGAATGCTGTTCAAGTATTCGTAGTGGTTATCAATATCAAATGCGCCCCATCCACCATCCGAATTCTGCATTCCAATAACCCAATTTACAGCTTGAGCAATGCGTCTGAGTTTATCTGGATTGTTTTGAACACCGATGCGCAGCATTGCCATGACCACACTGCAGGTATCATCAACATCAGGATAAAAATCATTTTCAAACTGGAAGGCCCAACCACCACAATCAAGATCGGGAGCTTTTGATTTCCAGTCACCACGTATGAATACCTGTTTATCGAATAACCAGTTAACTGCAGATTTAAAACTATGATGATCAATTTTCAGATCGGCTTCGGATAATGCACTGATGCTCAGACAGGTATCCCAGATTGGCGATACACATGGTTGTACATAGGATTCATCATCTTCATCAATGACAAGATCTTCAATTGCCTGTAAGCCCCTCTTCATATCAGGATCATTTTCGTCATAACCCAGCAGGCTCAGTGCAGTTACTGCATTTGCCATTGCCGGATAGATTCCACCAATGCCTCCTTCACCACTCATGTGTTCACGTGTCCAGCCTTCAGCTTTGTCGATTGCACGTTGCCGTAACCAGTTTGGGCTGAGCGGCTCAATTTTTTTCAGGCACCAGTCCAGTACTATGAATGCATTTTTCAGGGGCTTGCCCTTGACAAATTTATCGAGGTTTTTCAGTTTTTGCGGGGGAGAAAGAAATAGTTCTGTAATATTTTGATCTGCTTTCAATTTAAAAACAGGACGTTTCGCATAAAGGATTAACAGAGGAATAATTACACATCGCGACCAGTATGAAACTTTACTTAGACTAAAAAAGAACCAGTGGGGTAAAAAGATAATTTCCATTGGCATACACGGCACAATACGCCATGGTGCCTGGCCGAACATGGCAAGTGTGAAGCGCGTGAAGACATTGGCATTTTCCGCACCACCATGGGTAAGCACCCATTGTCGTGCTTTCTTCATTACTTCCGTAGTTGGATCTTCACCAGCAACTTTCAATGCAAAATAAGCTTTTACGGTGGCGCTGATATTACCCGGACCGGCATGATACAAAGGCCAGCTGCCGTCGGCCATTTGACGACTATGCAGGTAATCCACCAGACGACTCTCTCGTTCGGTATCAACGGTGCCCATAAAATGTTGTAACAACATGTACTCGGAAGGGATCGTTGCGTCGGCTTCCAGATCAAAACGCCACCAACCACTGATATCCTGGCGTCCGATTAGTTCGCTCGCAGCCTGATTAATCGCTTTACTCAAACTGTCAGTTTTCGGAACTGGCGTATGAAATTGCTGCGGCTCGGTTAAAACCGATGACAACAACTCTTCTGTTGCGGTGTTGCTATCTGTCAATGGGGCTTCATCACTCATTCGAAATGCAATGTTAATCCTAGTACAAATTTTGAATATGTGCCGGAAATTATCAACCTTTTTCGCTATTTATCAACGAGATTATAGATTTTTCTTGAAGTAGGTCCGATTTCCTCAGCCCGAAGTAAAATATTCGGGCTGAGGATCAGATTTTGAGTTCAGGTTAGATTCTCTCAAATACTGCAGCTATACCCTGACCACCACCAATACACATTGTTACCAATGCATATCGACCACCAATCCGCTGTAATTCATACAATGCTTTGACGGTAATAATTGAACCGGTAGCGCCAACCGGATGACCCAGTGCAATGGCACCGCCATTAGGATTGACACGTTCTGAAGAAAGTTGAAGATCCTGACTTACCGACATCGCTTGTACTGCGAATGCTTCATTAGACTCAATTACATCCATCTCATCGATACTGAGTCCGGTCTTTTCCATCAGCTTTCTTACCGCAGGAATGGGGCCTGTGCCCATCAGTAGAGGTTCGACGCCGGCATGAGCATAAGCAACCAGGCGAGCCATTGGTTGCAGGCCCTTCTTCTCAGCATAGTTAGCTTCAACCAGGGTGAGGGCGGCAGCACCATCATTGATGCCCGAAGCATTGCCAGCTGTAACTGAACCATCTTTCTTGAATACAGTAGCTAACTTGGCCATGCCTTCGATACTTGCATCGCGTCGAACATGTTCATCCGTATCAAAGATGGTTGTCCCCTTGCGAGATTTCAGTTCAATGGGTGTTATCTGTTCTTTAAAATGACCCTCGTCTATAGCTTTGGCAGCACGCCGGTGACTTTCCACTGCGAAGGCGTCCTGCTCTTCCCGGGAAATATTGTACTTCTCTGCAATATTTTCAGCGGTGATACCCATGTGACAGGCATCAAAAGGATCATGAAGAGCAGCATTCATTGCATCAATCATTTTACCTTCGCCCATGCGTTGACCCCAGCGCATGGTGGAAGACCAATAGGGTGCCGCGCTCATATTTTCGACACCGCCAGCAATGGCTGTATCGGCGTCGCCGAGCATAATAATTTGAGCAGCGCTGACAATCGCCTGCAGACCACTGCCGCAAAGTCGATTTACCGTATAGGCAGGAGTTTCAATCGGAACACCACCGTTTACAGAGGCAACCCTGCTTATGTACATATCACGGGGTTCAGTGTGAATAACGTTGCCAATAACGGTATGTTCTATATCTTCACCAGATAGCCCGGCGCGCGATATTGCTTCGCGAACTACAGTTGCAGCCAGTTCGGCTGGTGGTGTATTTTTCAGGCTTCCACCGTAAGTACCAATGGCTGTACGTGTACCGCTTACGACTACAACATCTCGGATCTGGGACATCAGGTTCTCCTTTGACTTTTTGATAACAAGTTTGAAAGAAATTCAGAATCTTATGGTGCGCCGCAGCAATATCTTTGTCAACAGAATTTAACCCAATTTGTGTTGAGATACGTTTACAATTTCATCATGACAATCAAAGGAGAACGAATCATGCGTCTATGCGGGAATATTTTGTTTTTTTATGCGTTTATTATTTACACCAGCACGGCTTTGGCACATGAGTCTGAGACTTTATTTAATCAGGTACATGTTCAGGCTCAGGTGGAACGGGATATTCCCAATGATGAGATGCAATCCCTACTGGTGAGTGAGCAACAGGGCAAAAATGCAAGCAAGCTGTCTGCAAGGGTAAATCAGGACATCAAGTGGGCTGTAGCCCTGGCAAAAAAGAACAAGGCCATAGATGTAAGTACTCGAGCCTATCAAACCTACCCAATATATAAGGACAGTGATGTAGTTGGCTGGCGTGTTAGCCAGGAAGTTTTACTGAAAAGTCAGAATATGGCTGAACTGAGTGAAGTGATCGGAGAATTACAGGAAAAACTACAAGTCAGACAAATGCAGTTTAGTGCCAGTAAAAAAACGCGTGATCAAATCGAGAATGAACTAATTGAAGAAGCAATGCAGGCCTTCAAACGCCGGGCAGAAATCATAAAGAAACACATGGACGGAAAGGATTATCGTATCGTGAATCTGCATATAAACAGCAATGGTCAGCGAGCTCCTATGATGCATGCGCAGAGGATGAGGAATGAGTCAATGGCTTTGGCCAGTGCTCCGACAGTAGAAGCAGGGACCAGTAAAATCACAGTAAACGTTTCTGGCAGTATTCAATTTTTCTAATGATAACTTCGTCAGAATCGAAAAAAGAACTGTTTGTCTGGATAAAAGTCTTCATATAGATATGAAAATATGGGTGGATGCAGACGCGTGTCCGGTTGTCATAAAAGAAATTTTATTCAGAGCGGCAGAACGTACTGAGCTTGAAGTAACCCTGGTTGCTAATCAGGTAATTCGCATACCAACGTCGGCATATATTAATTTTGTCAAAGTAGCTTCCGGGTTTGACGTTGCAGATAATGAAATAGTTAAAAGAGTTAAAATTGGTGATCTGGTTATAACGGGTGATATTCCCCTGGCAGCGGAGGTGATTGACAAGGGAGGCCATGCACTAAACCCCCGCGGAGAGTTTTATACAGTTGATAATATTAAAGCACGATTAACAATGAGGAATTTTATGGATACGCTGAGATCAAGCGGAGTAGATACTGGAGGGCCTCCTGCTTTAAATAAAAGTGATCGAAAAATATTTGCAGACAAGCTGGATAGATTCCTTACCAACTATGCAAAGGACAGTTAACAATTTGGAGTTGAAAGAGGATGTCTGATTCCTGGATTTCGATTTTACTTGGCTGGCCTGCCATACTTATAGCATTTTTAATCGCCATACTCGGAATATTGCGTCGCAAACCTTTAGCTCTGATTGCACCTGTAATTCTGGTGTTACCGATAGCGCTTTACCTGTTTGGAGCTCCGAAAGTAAGTTGGTTAGCCTTGCTGATACCAGCATGTTTTATTGGAGCTGGAGTAGCAATCAAGTTCCGACGTTATCACATTGCCTGGCTTTGCCTGATACCAAATTTCAGTTTTTTCTGTTGGCTGGCTGTAATGGTGCTGGGGCAATAAAGTATGCAGGATTAAGTTCGATTATTTTCCAATGATGCCAGGAGTCTGTCGGACTTAGGACTCAAACCGGTTTTCCCCTCGTTACGAACACCTAAGTCCGACAGACTCCCCTAGCTGGTAATTTTTTACTTATAGCAGAGCAACCCGGGTTCACAGAGATTTGAAGCACGCAGCTGAAATATCAATGGTCTTCTGAATATCTTCCTCACTATGAGCACTGGAAACAAAAGCAGACTCAAATGCAGAGGGAGCGAGGTAAACACCCTTATTCAGCATTAAATGAAAAAATCTATTAAAACGATCTGAATCACAGGTCATCACCTGTGAAAAATACTGGATTGTTTTTTCTTCACTGAAGAATAATCCAAACATACCACCTACCTGATTATAGCTAAGTGCAATGCCTGCATCATCGGCCGCCTGTTTTATTCCATTAACAAGACTTAGTGTTTTGTCAGTCAACTGTTCGAAAAAGCCCGCTTCAGAAATTAATTCCAGAGTCGCCAGGCCTGCTGTCATGGCGACAGGATTTCC
>JABHFC010000407.1 GCA_018676275.1 Gammaproteobacteria bacterium
AAAGGCGGATATGGTGCTTGTTACAGGTGACCTTGTACATGATCCGGTTTTAGCTGCTTACCAAAAATTAGAACAACAATTAGAAAGTCTGGGTTTACCCACTTTTTGCCTGCCAGGGAATCATGATGATCCTGCTTTAATGCACAGCTTATTAAATCAGACTGATATTCATACGAACAAGGTAATAAAGGCAGGGGAGTGGTGTATTGTTCTACTCGATAGCTTCCTTGAAGGTTCTCATTCCGGTCGATTACAAGAGCAGGAAATTGAGTTTTTGCAGCAAAACCTGCAGGGAGTAAAAGAGGAGTCTATTCTGCTGTGTTTGCATCACCCGCCAGTTTCTATCGAAAGCTCATGGATGGACGCAATGATGCTGGAGAATCCAGAAGATCTGTTTTCAGTAATCGATGAACAGAAGGCAGTGCGTGCCATTATCTGGGGGCATATACACCAGGTTTTCAGGAAAGAAAGAAATGGCGTGGTTTTGTATGGCAGTCCATCTACGTGTATACAGTTTAAACCCAAAAGTGATGAGTTTATCAGGGATGAACTGGGACCTGCTTACAGCATTTTGTTATTACATAAAGATGGCAGGGTTGAAATCGAGACAGTGCATATATAAAAATCGTGGTCTGTCCCCGATTTGATTAACATTCGACTATATTAACTGCCAGACCGCCTTTTGAAGTCTCTTTGTACTTTGATTGCATATCAATACCTGTCTGTCGCATCGTGGCAATAACTTTGTCCAGCGAAATTTTATGACTACCATCACCCAGCATTGCCATGCGTGAAGCATCAATAGCCTTGATAGCACCCATGGCATTTCGTTCTATACAGGGTATTTGAACCAGGCCACCGATGGGATCGCAAGTTAATCCAAGATTATGTTCCATACCTATTTCCGCTGCGTTTTCAATCTGCTCATTATTACCACCCAATGCTGCTGTTAAACCTGCAGCAGCCATGGAACAGGCAACGCCAACTTCACCCTGACAGCCAACTTCCGCACCTGATATTGAGGCATTTTTTTTGTATAGAGAGCCAACCGCGGTGGCAGTGAGAAAGAATTCATAGATGCCTTGCTTAGTTGGATTCTGGCAAAAGCGATCGTAATAACGAAGTACAGCAGGAATAATACCGGCGGCACCATTCGTGGGGGCGGTTATTACCCGGCCGCCAGCTGCATTTTCTTCATTGACTGCAATCGCCCAGAGGTTAACCCAATCCATCACCGCCATTGGCTCGATCAGCTGCTGTTTGTCACGCTGAGAAAGTTTGTCAAATAGCTTGCCGGCTCTTCTGCTTACGTTTAATCGACCGGGTAAAGTACCCTCAGCCTGGCAACCCCGGTCGATGCAGGATTGCATGATGTTCCAGATTTTATCTATTTCTACATGGATGTCCTTACTCAGGTTCAGCGCTTTTTCATTGGCAAGGATCAATTCTGGAATTCTTTGACCTGTGTTATTGCCATGCTCTAACAACTCACGACCTGATTCAAAAGGAAATGGCACCTCACGTGGTGTCGTTGAACTGGCTTTACTTTTAGAATCGGCCTCCGCCTGGCTCAATACAAATCCACCGCCAATGGAATAGTAAACGCCTTCTTCAAGCATATTTTTATTTTCATCAAAAGCACTAAACTTCATGCCATTGGAATGAAAAGGTAATCGCGCACGGCGATTAAATTTTATTTCTTTCTCTGTATCAAAGCTGATGGTTTTTTTGCCGAGCAAGAGCAGTTCTCGGGTATTTCGAATATTGGCGACAATAGAGTCTGCTTCATCCGGATCAACAAGATGAGGTTGTTCCCCGGACAAGCCCAACAGAATGGCTTTATCTGTACCGTGTCCAATACCGGTTAATGCAAGAGAACCAAAGGTCTCTGCTAAAAGAGAGTTCACATTATCGAGCTGATTATGAGCAGACAACTCAGAAACAAATCTATGTGCAGCGATCATAGGACCTACCGTATGCGAACTGGAGGGACCGATACCGATTTTAAAAAGTTCGAAAAGACTAATAGACATAACTTTGGAAGCTATTTTTTAGGATATTAGAGAAAGTATGACACCAATACCTGGATATCGAAGTTAAACTTGATAATTGTGTCTTCATGTCATACTGATTTTGACGTATTCCATCAAACGTGTAACCGCTTCGTCGGATTTACCTGCTTTATTAATCAGGTGAAT
>JABHFC010000408.1 GCA_018676275.1 Gammaproteobacteria bacterium
AACAATACTATTTCTATAAAATGGAATGAAGCGAAGAATAATTTTGTTAAGCCATCAAAACAGGAACTGAAGCAGCGATTGAGTAAATTACAATATGAAGTTACTCAAAAAGATGCAACAGAACGACCTTTTAAAAATGAATACTGGAATAACAAGAAAGATGGCATCTATGTAGATGTCGTTTCCGGAGAGCCACTTTTCAGCTCCAAAGACAAATACAAATCCGGCACAGGATGGCCCAGTTTTACCCGCCCTATCCAATCAGATGTTCTGCACACTAAAGCTGATAAAAAACTTTTTTACACTCGCACCGAGCTGCGTAGTCGAATTGCAGATTCACATCTTGGTCATATATTTGAAGATGGTCCTGCGCCAACAGGCTTACGCTATTGCATAAACTCGGCTTCCCTGCGTTTCGTCGCAAAGGAAGATTTGCTTGCCCAGGGTTACGAAGAATTTATTTCTCTATTTGAATAGTAATAAGCTACTTTTTGATTTTTTCCAGTACTGAGTCATCAAGAACCCGGATTCGCATCTCAATGCGTTCCAAAGGTAAATCATTTTTATCACGCTTTTGACTGGCAATTTTATCAGCCACATTCATCCCTTTAGTTACACGCCCAAACACAGTGTATTTCTTGTCCAGAAAACGAGAACTCTTGGTCACAATAAAAAACTGGGAACCAGCACTATCATCCCCTGCTCCTCTAGCCATAGAAACAGTACCTCGTATATGCGGCTGGTTATTAAATTCTGCCTTCTGGGAAAAGCCGGGCCCACCCTGCCCGTAAGTTGATTTATCTCCTTTTAAGGTATTTGGATCCCCACCCTGAATCATAAAACCCGGAATAACTCGATGAAAGATCGTTCCGTCATAAAAACCAAGTTTGACCATATGTATAAATGTTTTTACGTGATTTGGTGCAACATAGGGTAACAATCGTATTTCTATAGTCCCGAATTTTGTATCTATAGCAATATTAGCTTCTCTTTCTGCAGCGCTTAAAGCTGCAGTGCTTAGCGACAATGTAAACAGGCTATAAAGTAAAGCGATTTTTATTAAACTTCTTTTTCTCATTTTCTATTTCTCTAATATATTTTGCGAGATTCTAATCTATGCCTGTAAAAAATACATCATAAACGGGATAGTAAATAACGCGATTAAAATTGATATTGATACCACACTCGATGCAAATTCGATATCCAGTTTCGCCAACGAGGCATAGGTTAAGGTGTTAAACCCCATTGGTGCAGCGGAACACAGGAGCACAATTATGTAACTAGAACCGGATAAATCAAGAACCGTTACGATTACACACCCTATCAGTAAACCAACGAACATCCTTATAATAATAGTAATAGACAGTAAACGGAGATTTTTTATCCGTGGATTAAAATATATTCCCAGGGAAAGAAGAATAAAGGGATTGGTCAGCATCCCAAAAGGTTCGAGTATGACAAGCGGTGCGGCAGGTATAAGAGTTGAGCTGACATTTAGTACCAATGCGATCACTAATGCCCAAAGGGCGGGTAATTTCAATATATTGATGAAGATAGTTTTAAATTCAAGCCCTTCCTCACCATAGTGAAACGCAACGGCATAGGCTACGGTTACCGCCATAACTGCATTTCCAATATCAAAAATAACCAAATCAAGAAATGCTTCTTTATCAAGAACAGCCGATACAAACGGATATAAAAGGGAATCGTTAATTAGCGCACTGCTGACTAACATAACACCCAGAGTTGTGCGGGCAATTCGCATTTTTCGCGTCACTACCAGCATTACCGCCATACAACCAAGATTAATGGCCATATTTATGAACGGAAGATAAAGTTTATCCAGTGTCAGTTCAGCCTCTGCCACTCGAACCAGGATTAAAACCGGCAAAGTAGCAAAGAACACCATTTTCAAGAGCATGGCACCGTGCTTGTAAGTAGCATATTTTAGATGACGAAGTGCAACGCCCAGGAAGAAAAACCCAAACACGGGTAATAATTTTATGTAGATTTCCAGCATGATTTTTGTTCTTATTAGTTTTGCAACATAATCTCAACGATATAGCTGTCGATATTCTTATGAAGATTTCTCAACTGATAGTTCGCCCTTTTGTCGTTCTTGTTGAACGTTACTATCCAGATCCCTTCATATTCGCCATTTTAATCACTTTCCTGACCTTTTTGCTTTCCCTTGGTTTAACCGATAGCGGGCTACAACAATCAATTGTGGCCTGGGGCAATGGATTATCGTCCCTGTTTGCCTTCACTACTCAGATTTGTCTTATGCTGATTGCGGCCCATGCGCTTTCACATACGGAAAGTGTCCAGAGATTGCTGGCAAAGTGCGGCAGTTTGCCACAAAACAAGTTCCAGGCGTATGCATTGGTTGCACTGGTAACCGGATTTTGCAGTTTGCTGGCGTGGTCATTATGCCTGGTTGCCGGTGCGATCCTGGCAAAGGAAGTGGCCATCCAGGCACAGCGCAAGAACTTGAAGCTACATTACCCTTTACTTGTCGCTGCAGCCTATTCAGGCATGGTCGTCTGGCATATGGGTTACAGCGGCTCAGCGACTCTCTCCGTGGCCACAACAGATCACCCTCTGCAGGACATAATGGGTGTTCTCCCCGTGACTGAAACCATGCTGGATCCCACCAATATAGTATTGGCACTAATTACGATAATCAGCATAGCTATCGTTATTCCCTTATTACACCCGGCAGACTCTGAGCTCATAGAAGTAGATATTGAAAAGATTGAAAACCTGGATACAGAAACAATTGATACTAAACAATTTGAGTCCACTTTCGCGCATAATCTTGACAACATGCGTCTGCTTAATATCAGTATTGCACTGTTGTTTGGAATCTATCTTGTTATCTGGTTTGCTACTGAAGGTTTTGCGCTGAACCTGAATATCGTTATCTGGTCTTTTCTCTGTCTTGGTTTATTGCTGGCCAATTCACCAAAACATTATTTAAAGTTAATTGTTAATGCCAGCGGACCAGTCGGCCTGATACTTTTACAATACCCTTTCTATGCAGGTATTCTGGGTATCATGAAAGGCACAGGCCTGGTGACAGTAATGTCCAACTACTTTACTGAAATTGCAACAGCACAAACATTACCCTTCTTCGCGTTTCTTTCAGGTGGTTTAATAAACATTTTTGTTCCCTCCGGTGGCGGACAGTGGGTTATACAAGGACCTATATTTCTAGAGGCCGCAAAAACACTGAATGTCGATCCTGCACTTATCGTTCTTGGTGTCGCCTATGGGGATCAATGGACAAACATGATCCAGCCTTTCTGGACTATCCCTGTACTCGCCATCGCTGGATTGCATCTGCGTCAGATAATGGGATATACCTTTATGATTTTCCTGCTCACCTTTTTTCTATTTGGTGGAGCATTACTTTTTATTTATTAACGCTGCTTAATCAACAAGGAGACCGAAATGTCGCAATACATAATTACTTACCTGGGTGGAGATAAACCTTCCAGCCCGGAAGAAGGTAAGAAACATTTTGCAAAATATATGGAATGGTTAAAATCATTGGGCGACGCAGCAATCAGCCCCGCTAATCCACTTAAGAATACAAACACTATAAATCCGGATGGAAGTATTAGCTCAGGAGGTTCAACAACGATGTCTGGTTACACCATAATTGAAGCCGATACTATGGAAGCAGTTCTGTCAATTGCAAAGGCCTGTCCTTTTCTTGATATTGGCGGCTCACTCGAAGTTTCAGAGTTAATGAAAATGCCAGGCTAAAACTGATGATGAGTAAGGTATCAGTCCTGACAATAGCTATCGATGAGGATTAGTAAGACTAAAATTTAGTTTTACAGGATGTGTGCTGTCTTAATCTTCGAAATCCCCATTTTCATATTTACGTTGAAATCGTTTGATAAACCGTCGTATTTCCCGCGAGGCGCTCGTATCCATATCCTGACACGCAGCAACAAATTGATCTCGCATTTTGGCATCCAGCCTGATCACTAGCTGTGCTTCTTTTTTATTTTTACTTTTTGCCTTTTTCTTACTTTTCTTTTTGGTTTTTCCAGTCATAGTTTTCAATCCAGTATGAAGCAGATCCTGCCGGTAATATTAACATTACTAACAGGATCTGGCTTCAACAGGATTTAAGCGGCCTTCTTAGCTACCTTTCTAGCTGCTTTACGGGCTTTTTTATTCGCACCTTTCTTTGCAGGTTTTAGCGCCGCTTTAGCCGCCTTCTTAAC
>JABHFC010000409.1 GCA_018676275.1 Gammaproteobacteria bacterium
AAACCGATACGTCTTTCTGAACAGGATGCAATTACCAAACGTTTGAAAGATGGCAGTCTTCTTTTAAATATAATTGCCTTCTTCGGTTTTGGATTATTGTTATCGCTAACTCCCTGTGTGTTTCCGATGATACCGATTTTATCCGGCATTATTGTTGGTCAGGGCCCGAAGATCACTACTTCCAAAGCTTTTTCCCTGTCTTTATTTTATGTATTGGCGATGGCATTGACCTATGCCGTACTTGGCGTAATAGCCGGTTCATTTTATTTTAATCTACAGGCAGCCTTCCAGAATGTCTGGGTCATTAGTCTGTTTAGTTTGGTATTCGTGATATTGGCTTTATCAATGTTCGGTTTTTACGAATTTCAATTACCCGCAGCTATTCAAACACGTCTGACAAGGGCCAGTAATACTCAGCAGGGAGGTACTCTGCAAGGTGCAGCGCTGATGGGCGCCCTGTCCGCAATTATCGTCGGACCCTGTGTTGCACCACCACTCGCTGGTGCTTTGCTATACATAAGCCAGACAGGTAATGCCTTACTGGGTGGTCTTGCGCTTTTTGCTATGGGTCTGGGTTTTGGCGTCCCTCTGTTGCTAATTGGAAGCTCGGCCGGTTCCTTATTACCAAAAGCCGGCGTCTGGACGGATACGATCAAACAGGTGTTTGGTGTAATCATGCTGGCTGTTGCTGTCTGGTTTATGGAGCGTGTACTACCAGCAGAAGTAGCGCTTCTGCTTTGGGCAACATTAATGATTGTCTCTGCGGTTTATATGGGTGCACTGGACAGGCTTGATTCAAATAGCGCCTGGCCAAAACTCTGGAAAGGTCTTGGATTGATCCTGTTTGTCTACGGTGTGATTCTGGTGATTGGTGCTGCCAGCGGTGGCAATAATATATATAAACCCCTGCAGGGACTGAGCGGGGTGACAGGCTCAGTGCAATCGGGGCATGAGCAAATTGATTTTAAAACCATCAAAAGCCTGAGCGATCTTAACAAAGAGATTGCAGCTGCGACTGAACAGAAAAAGTTCGTGATGCTGGATTTCTATGCTGACTGGTGTGTTGTCTGCAAGGAGATGGAAGCCTATACCTTTTCTGATGACAAGGTTCTGCCTTTGCTGAATAACTTCGTTTTACTACAGGCTGATGTTACAAAAAACGATGAAATTGATCGCGAGCTATTGAAGGAATTTGATATATACGGTCCGCCTGCCATCCTGTTTTTCGATAGTGAGGGAAGCGAACGGCAGTCTTATCGAGTGGTTGGTTTTGTTAAAGCCGCTGATTTTGCCAATCATCTTAATGAAGTCAGGAATTTGACACTATGACAAGAAAGGCATTATCAATGATCACCGCCATTACTATTGCCACAGTTGCTGGCATGGCCGGTTTTTATGTATACAATCCACCCGCCTCACAGGCAGCGCAACAAGCTGTACCCCCTGTTACTGTTGCAGTTGCCGGTGACATAATCGGCACAATGCGTCCTGAGTTTAGTTTGTCAGATGTTGCAGGACAGCTGAGGAACATCAATGAGTGGGATGGCAAAGTCCTTGCGATTAATTTTTGGGCCACCTGGTGTCCACCCTGTATAAAGGAGATCCCGGAATTCATAGAGATCCAGCATAAATATGAAGCTGAAGGCTTACAGTTTATTGGCATAGCCTTACAACGTCCTGAGGAAGTCACCGAATTTATGCAGGAATATGGCATGAATTATCCGGTGCTTGCCGGTGAGATGGAGGTTATCAAGATCGCTGAATCCTACGGTAATGATATTGGCGCCCTGCCCTATACCATCATTGTCGACCGTCAGGGCCTTATTCATTATGTAAAACGCGGCCCTTTGGCGGGCGAGACCGCGGAATCCATAATCTCGAAACTACTTTAAGTTTTTAAAATACCCCTCCTAATTTCCCCTAATTTCTGCTAACCTGCGAAGAAAAGCGTCGATCTTGATGCAATTTGCTAATTTTTGGGGAGTTCAATGTCTAATATTCTTGTCTTACACGGTCCTAATCTCAATCTTCTGGGAAAACGTGAGCCCGAAGTTTACGGCACCACGACCCTGGCCGAGATTAACGAGTCCTTGCAGACGGAAGCCAAAAATGCCGGCCATGAATTGACCTGCAAGCAAAGCAATGCAGAACACGAGCTGGTGGATCATATCCACGCAGCAAAAGAGGAAGGCGTTAATTTTATCGTTATTAACCCGGGTGCCTTTACCCATACCAGTATTGCATTACGCGATGCTTTTCTTGGTGTACAGATACCTTTTATAGAAGTTCATCTTTCTAATGTCTTTGCCCGTGAATCATTTAGACAACAATCTTATCTCTCTGATGTTGCTATTGGGGTAATTAGTGGGCTTGGCGCTCAAGGTTACAGCTTCGCCCTGCAGGCAATTGACAATCAACTGAATAAATAAAAAGAATTATTACAATGGATATTCGCAAAGTTAAAAAACTCATTGAATTACTGGAAGAATCCGGTGTTGCTGAAATCGAAATACATGAAGGCGAGGAATCAGTACGCATTAGTCGTACCAGTGCCGCTCCTGTCGCGCCGACTTATGTGCAGGCACCGCAGCCACAGCCTGTAGCCGCATCAGCAGCAGCTACACCTGAAAAAACATTTTCTGCTGCAGCAGATGAAGAGCCCGAGATAGTCGGTGACCTTGTTAGCGCTCCAATGGTTGGTATCTTCTATGAAGCGATGGCTCCGGGAAAACCCAGCTTTGTAGAATTGGGGCAGTCGGTAAAGAAAGGCGATGTACTATGTATCATTGAAGCCATGAAAATCATGAACCAGGTTGAATCAGAGTTTAATGGTGTTGTCAGTAAAATCATGGTTGAAAATGGCGATCCCGTCGAATACGGGCAACCGCTGTTTGTTATTCGCGAACAGTAGGTCATAGTTGCTGTAGCTGCAGACTTTTATTTTTCATTACTTATTCTGAACGAGTTAATCACGACTTATGCTTGAAAAAGTTGTCATCGCCAATCGCGGCGAAATCGCCCTACGTATACTACGTGCCTGTCATGAGCTCGGAATCAAAACTGTCGCCGTTTTCTCCGAAGTAGACCGTGAACAAAAACATGTCTTTCTTGCTGATGAAGCGGTCTGTATAGGCCCTGCCGCATCGGCTGAAAGTTATCTGAATATTCCTGCTGTGATCAGCGCTGCTGAAGTTACCGATGCTGTTGCCATTCATCCTGGTTACGGTTTCCTTGCAGAAAATGCAGACTTTGCAGAACGTGTTGAAAAAAGTGGCTTCAAATTTATCGGACCACGAGCAGAAACGATTCGCCTAATGGGAGACAAAGTTTCTGCCATTAAAACAATGAAGAAAGCCGGCGTGCCCTGTGTACCGGGATCTGACGGTCCACTTGGTGAAGACATGGAAGAGGCCAACCGCATCGCAAAGGAGATTGGTTACCCCATTATTATTAAGGCTTCCGGTGGTGGTGGTGGTCGCGGTATGCGCGTAGTACACAGCGAAGCTTCTTTGCGTAATGCCATATCGATGACCAAGAGCGAAGCTGCTGTGGCCTTCGGTAACGACATGGTTTACATGGAAAAATTTCTTGAACATCCCCGTCATATAGAAGTACAGGTTCTTGCAGATGAGCACGGCAATGTAATTCACCTGGGTGAACGTGATTGTTCCATGCAACGCCGCCATCAGAAAGTCATTGAAGAAGCGCCCGCCCCTGGTATCTCCGACACCATCCGTAAGGACATTGGTGAACGCTGTGTCGAGGCCTGTGTTGCCATAGGTTATCGTGGTGCAGGTACCTTCGAGTTCCTTTACGAAGATGGCAAATTCTATTTTATTGAAATGAACACCCGTGTGCAGGTGGAACATACGGTTACCGAAATGATCTCACGGGTGGATATCGTCAAGGAACAATTGCGAATCGCCAATGGTGAAGTACTGCAGTACAAACAAAAAAACATTCATTTTCATGGCCATGCCATTGAGTGTCGCATTAATGCGGAGGACCCGGAGACCTTTATGCCATCACCGGGAACGGTGGAGCACTTTCACCCGCCCGGAGGCCCGGGTATTCGCGTTGATACCCATCTTTACCAGGGTTACAAAGTCCCTCCTCATTACGATTCGATGATTGCTAAACTTGTCGCCCATAGTGAAACACGGGAACTGGCCTTTGCGCGCATGAAACTAGCCTTAACGGAAATTGTTATTGAAGGTATTAAGACCAACATACCTTTACACCAGAAGTTAATAGATGATGCAGCGTTCATGGGCGGTGGCACTGATATTCATTATCTGGAAAACAAGCTCGGGCTAAAATAATTAATTTGTCTTTGTACACTATTACATCAGTGGGTAAGTTCTAGCGATGTCATGGTTGCGTCTTACTCTTGAGTGCAAGGCAAGCCACGTTGAAGCATTATCACATCTGTTTGAACAGTTCGAAGCAATTTCCATTAGTAGCGAAGCGGTAACGGATGAACAATTGTTTGCCGGTGTCGCAGAAGATCCTGTCTATTGGCAACGCACCGCCGTTTCTGCTTTATTTTACGATAGTATAGATTTAGATATTTTGCTGGCCTGCGCCAGAAATCGTATAGGTACAGAAAACCTGCTTGCCAGTCGAATTGAAGCAGTAGCAGAGCAAAACTGGATCGATGCCCACAAACAAGAGCATAGCGCCATGATTTTTGCTGAGCGACTTTGTATTAGTCCCAGTTGGTCACCGGAAAAACCGGAATACCCTTTTACACTGGAACTTGATCCTGGTCTCGCTTTTGGCACGGGAAAACACGCCACTACGGCACTATGCCTGGAATGGCTGGCAACGCATGACCTCGATGAACAGCAATTAATCGACTATGGTTGTGGCTCCGGCATTCTGGCCTTGGCGGCAGCGAAGCTTGGCGCAAAACAGGTCTACGCCGTTGATATTGATCCACAGGCAGTACTTGCGACCAAAGCCAATGCACTTAATAACAAACTTGATAAAAAACTTGTTGTCTCTGCAGCAGAGAATGCAACATTGCCGCCAGCAGATATCCTGATTGCAAATATTCTGCTTAATCCCTTACTGGAACTAGCCCAGCAGATGAGTAATCTGGTCAGGAAAAATGGCAAACTGGTTCTTTCCGGGATACTGTCGGTGCAGGTAGATGAATGTTTGGTAGCTTATTCACCCTGGTTTACTATGGGTGAACCTGTTTTTCAGGATGAGTGGGCCTTACTTGAAGGTTTCAGAAACGACTAAAGACGTATTATTGAATAAAAGCCATGTTTACCAATTGTCCAGATTGTGCGAGACAGTTTCGCATTCGAGCAAGTCAGTTAGCCCAGGCTGAAGGTTTGGTACAATGTGGTTTTTGCGGTCATCAATTTAATGCTCTTGAACGCCTGTATGACAAACCACTGGTGATTGCCAATGATTTAGTCGAGCAAGAACAACATGCTGCGGAACCTGAGTTTTTTATTCCTGAGCTCGAAGTAGAATCGAAAGACAGCGAACAAACACCTGAAACCTCTCCAGAGCCCGCTTTTGATATGGAGATTGATATTCCGAAGCCCGAACCGGAACCAGGACTACAAAAAAGCGCCTCACCTGTAAGTGATTCTGTAGCTGCTTCGGAAAAACCTGTCGATGAATACCCCTTTCCCGAAGAACTTGCCGTGGAAGAAAAACCAAAAGCCGGTATCGTCTCCAGACTTTTATGGTCTTTTGGTGTGTTGTTACTATTACTGGCAGGTACAGCCCAGGCAGCCTGGGTTAATCGTGACATTTTATTAAGTCGCTATCCGCAATACCTGCCACAGGCCAGACAGGTTTGCCAACATTTTAAATGTACGCTAATCCGTAATCGAAATATTTCGGCTATTAAATTATTAAATCGTGATGTGAGAATTCATCCCCGCTATGAAGATGCACTGCTTGTAAATGCAACCATGATCAACCTGTCTAATTACACGCAACGCTACCCTCTGGTATTACTTAGCCTGTTTAATACCGATGGCAAGGTAATCGCCTATCGCCAGGTTGCACCAAAAGATTATCTCGATAGTAGTATGGATATTGAGGATGGGATGGCAGCGGATATGCCTGTCCATTTTGTACTTGAAGTGGCAGATAGTGGAATCGGAGCGGTCAGCTTTGAGTTTGATTTTCTATAGTATTTAGCGATTTATCTCTCCGATTTATTAATTTCAATTTCTGACGAAGGAACTGCTTTTATCCTGCTGCGATAATCGCTATCATAATCCCTTAATTAACCGCCTTTACGTCTATAAGAAGCGGTAATCAATTCGGATGAAAATAGGGTCTCACTCACTTAACAACAATCTTGTCCTCGCACCCATGGCGGGTGTAACTGATAAGCCCTTTCGGCAGCTCTGCAAAGAGTTAGGTGCCGGACTGTTAGTGTCTGAAATGATCACGTCCAACCCGGCTTTGTTTGATTCCAGAAAAACACAACAACGTCTTGATCATAGTGATGAAGCCGCACCAATAGTTGTACAAATTGCTGGTGTTGATCCGAGCATGATGGCTGACGCAGCACGTTTCAATGTCGATCATGGTGCAGACATAATTGATATCAACATGGGCTGCCCGGCGAAAAAGGTTTGTAAGGTCATGGCTGGTTCAGCTCTGATGAAAAATGAAAAACTTGTTACACAAATATTAGAAGCCGTTGTTGATGCAGTTAATGTTCCTGTAACACTGAAAATTCGTACCGGTTGGGATCAGGCTCATCGCAACGCGCCTGCGATAGCACGTATCGCTGAGAACAGCGGTATACAAGCCCTGGCGGTGCACGGTCGCACCCGCGATTGCGGCTTTAAAGGTGAGGCGGAACACAATACGGTTCGTTTGATCAAATCTTTGATATCTATTCCTGTTATTGCAAACGGCGATATCAAAACGCCGCAAGATGCAAAAAGAGTATTAGAACAAAGTCATGCTGATGCGCTGATGATTGGTCGCGCCGCGCAAGGCAACCCGTGGATATTCCGGGAGATTGTGCATTATCTTGAAACAGGAAAATTACTAGCGGCTCCAACCACTAAAGAAATCAATGAAGTTCTTAGTCGTCATTTACAAAGCCTGTATGATTTTTATGGAGACTATGCTGGTGTCCGTATTGCCAGGAAACATATAGGCTGGTATTGCCGAAATAGAAATGATTCGAAAGCATTTCTGGCTTTGGCCAATCAGGCATCAAGCTGTAAAGATCAATTACGGGTTGTGAATGAATACTTTCAGTATCAGGCTGCAGAGGATCTCGCCGCATGAGTGCAGCCAAAACAACGAAGAAACCCAAAAAGTCGAAGGCTGCGCTGGAGAATAACTCTAAATGCCTTGGCGACAATGTAAGAGATGCCATGGAAAAGTATTTTAAAGACATGGACGGACATGAACCGAATAACCTGCATGAACTGGTGATGTCGCAAGTAGAGAAGCCATTAATTGAGAGCGTCATTGATAATGCGCGCGGTAATATCAGTCGTGCCGCACAATTACTTGGCCTTAACCGAGGCACCCTGCGTAATCGCATGCAAAAATACGGTCTTGATAAGTAAGCATTCACCTCCATCGTTCTGTATTAAGTTTAAATATTAAAGGAAGTTAGCCTATGTCTTCAGTGCAATGCGCGCTGGTTAGTGTGTCTGATAAAACCGGTATAGTAGAATTCTGTAGAAAACTTGCTGCTCTCAATATAAAAATCCTGTCTACCGGTGGCACCGCCAGTCTGCTAATGGATAACAACATCCCGGTAACAGAGGTTTCCGAACATACCGGTTTTCCAGAAATCATGGATGGCCGGGTAAAAACACTGCATCCAAAAATTCATGGCGGTTTGTTAGGTCGGCGTGGACAGGATGATGAGGTGATGCTGGAAAATGGTATTGAAGCAATTGATTTGGTAGTGGTAAATCTATACCCGTTTGAATCCACAGTCAGCAGACCCGATTGCAGTCTCGAAGATGCTATTGAAAATATTGATATCGGTGGTCCCACCATGCTGCGTTCTGCTGCTAAAAATCATGCCCATGTGGGTGTTGTTGTTGATACCGAAGACTACCAAAAGGTCATCGATGAACTGGAACAAAATAAAAATCAACTCGCTGATGAGACGCGTTTTTTTCTGGCACAAAAAGTATTTGCGCACACAGCCAACTATGATGCTGCTGTTTCAAACTACCTTGGCGCAATAACAGGCGAAGGAGAATATCTCGCTTTCCCACAAAGCTATACTATGCAATTCAGCAAGTTGCAGGATATGCGCTATGGTGAAAACCCACATCAATCGGCGGCATTTTATAAACAACTAAGTACGCTACCCGGTACCCTTGCAAGTGCAAAGCAACTACAGGGCAAGGAGCTCTCCTACAATAATATTGCTGATTCTGACGCTGCATTGGAATGTGTGATGTGTTTCGATGAACCAGCCTGCGTCATCGTCAAACATGCTAACCCCTGTGGAGTGGCACAGGCAGATAATATTCTGCAGGCATATGAAAATGCATATGCGACTGACCCTACTTCCGCCTTTGGTGGAATCATTGCCTTCAATCGGACACTCGATCAAGCCACAGCTCAGGCAATCGTCGACAGACAATTTACCGAAGTGATTATTGCTCCGGATATTGAGCCAGCAGCACTTGAAGTCTGTGCCAGTAAACCCGGTGTGCGCGTACTCAACACGGGCGAGCGCAAAGATCATATTCAACAAATGGAATTAAAACGCGTAAGTGGCGGATTGTTAGTCCAGGATGGTGATGATGGTGTTATTGGGCAAGACGATCTGAAGATAGTGAGTAAACGCCAACCAACTGAACAGGAACTTCTTGATCTGCTGTTTGCATGGAAAGTTGTTAAATACGTGAAATCCAATGCCATTGTTTATATTAAAAACCAGACAACTATCGGTATCGGCGCAGGACAAATGAGCCGTGTTTACAGTGCTCGAATCGCCGCCATAAAAGCGGAAGATGAAGGCCTCGAAGTAAAAGGATCAGTAATGGCGTCCGATGCCTTTTTTCCTTTTCGTGATGGTATCGACTCTGCCGCTGCCGTGGGTATCAGTGCCGTCATCCAGCCAGGTGGTTCGATGCGGGATGAAGAAGTTATCGCTGCCGCAGATGAACATGGTATAGCCATGGTGTTTACTAACATGCGGCATTTCAGACACTAACCCCAGCCTTAAGCTGTCAATATAATGAAGATACTAATCGTTGGTGGCGGCGGACGTGAACATGCCCTCGCCTGGAAAGCCGCACAATCCCCTGCAGTCGAAACAGTTTATGTAGCACCTGGCAATGCTGGTACTGCGGAAGAAGCCAAACTGATAAACATTGCTATCGCGGCTGATGATATTAGTGCATTAAAAGATTTCGCTATTTCTGAAAAAATAGATTTGACCATAATCGGCCCTGAAATTCCCCTGGTCGCCGGTATTGTTGATGAATTTCAACAGAGCAATCTTGCTTGCTTTGGACCTGGCAAAAAAGCCTCACAACTTGAAGGCTCAAAATCATTCAGCAAGGCTTTTCTAAAACGACAGGCAATCCCAACTGCTGATTATGAACATTTCACGGATCTGGATAAAGCTATTGCCTACATAAAAGAAAAAGGCGCACCAATAGTAGTAAAGGCTGATGGTCTGGCCGCAGGCAAAGGCGTCGTCGTTGCTCAGGAAGAAGCCGAGGCAATAAGTGCTGTGACTGACATGCTGGCAGGCAACAAGTTTGGTGAAGCCGGAAGTAGTGTCGTTATTGAAGAATTTATGGATGGAGAAGAAGCCAGTTTTATAGCTATCTGTGATGGAACCATTGGTTTGCCTTTGGCCAGTTCACAGGATCATAAAGCAAGAGATGAGGGTGACAAAGGCCCAAATACAGGGGGTATGGGGGCATATTCACCAGCTCCTATCGTTGATGCGACTATGCATGAACGCATTATGTCTGAAGTTATTGAGCCTGCGTTAAAAGGCATGCGAGATGAAGGCATGCCCTATGTCGGTTTTCTTTATGCTGGCATCATGATTACTGCAGATGGCACTCCCAGAGTACTTGAATTTAATTGTCGCTTCGGTGATCCGGAAACTCAACCGGTTCTGATGAGATTAAAAAGCGATTTGATTGACTTGTGTTCTGCAGCATTAAAAGGTGAATTGAAAAATCGTGAAATTGAATGGGATGATCGTGCGGCACTTGGCGTAGTGATGGCATCGAAAGGTTATCCCGAAAGTGCTAGCAAAGGAGATGTCATTAACGGTCTGAAAATTGACCCGGATGAAACCGTAAAAATCTTTCATGCCGGCACAATGGAAAAAGAAGGTGCGATTGTAACCGCTGGCGGACGAGTTTTATGCGTCACTGCATTGGGTGAAAATGTCAGTGAAGCACAACTATCAGCTTACAAGGCTGTTGCGAAAATTCGTTGTGAAGGCATGTTTTTTCGAAAAGATATTGGTTACAGGGCTGTTAATAGGGAAAAAACAGCAAATATTTAATGAATGTAATTAAAAAGAGCACATTTACTATTGGATTCGTGCGAGTAACATAGGATAATTGCCGCGCTTGTAAGACTTAGGATTTTCAGGCAACAATTCTTTTACTACTATTTCAACAACTAAAAAAATAGAAGTAATATTTTAACAAGAACTTTTTATCGGAAATTTAATGAGGTTATAAAATGGCGAAAAAACCTGCTGCAATTGCAACTAAACAAACCAAGTCTCAAATTCTTAGCACACTTGCTGAAGATACTGGTCTGACAAAAAAAGAAATAGCTTCCGTAGTGGATGCTCTGGCTGATCTGGCTCACCGACACCTGAAGAAAAAGGGTTCTGGTGAATTTACAGTTCCTTCTTTAGGAATTAAATTACGCCGGGTAATTAAACCAGCTCGTAAAGCTCGTAAAGGTGTTAATCCTTTTACAGGCGAAGAAATCATGATCAAAGCTAAGCCAGCGACTACAAGTGTTCGTGCTGTTGCATTGAAAGCGATTAAAGACGCTGTTGCTTAACTAGCAATATTGTTCTTATTGAAAGGGCTATTTGCCGAGAGGCAAATAGCCTTTTTTTATGGTTCCCAGTGCAGAAAGTTTGAGAGTAAATCCAGGCCCGCCTGCTGACTCTTTTCCGGGTGGAATTGTGTGGCAAATAAATTATCACGAGCCACAGCTGCTGTAAAATCAACAACATAGGAACAGGATGCGGCAATATCCTGTTTCTCTGCAGGCTCCACATAGTAGCTGTGTACAAAGTAGAAACGTTCTCCTGAGTCTATTCCCCGCCACAATGCATGGTTCTTTTCCTGCACTACTGAATTCCAGCCCATATGCGGAATTTTAAACACATTACCTTCATCATCTCGCGCATCTGTTGTAAATTTTTTTACCTTGCCCGAAATAATTCCTAATCCTAAGGTACCCTTATCTTCTTCACTTTCTTCCAGCAAAGATTGCAGACCCAGACAAATACCAAGGAAGGGTTTACTCCTGACACATTCCTTCAACACATCATCCAGTCCCTTTGCGCTCAGGTTATTCATACATTGCCCCATCGCTCCCTGACCCGGAAACACGATCTTGTCAGCAACAAGAATCTCGTCAGCTTTATCACTAAGCATAATCCGGGTTTTTTTGTCTGCAACATAGGACAAAGCTTTGCTCACGGAGCGCAAATTGCTGGCACCGTAATCAATTACAGCTATCGTTTGCATTTTATAAGTCTTTAAAGAGAACCCTTGGTAGAAGGCATGATTCCATGCATACGCGGGTCTTCCTCGACTGCCATACGCAGGGCACGTCCGAAAGCCTTGAATATCGTCTCTGCAATGTGATGTGCGTTTCGACCACGAATATTATCGATATGCAGGGTAACTTGAGCGTGATTAACAAATCCCTGGAAAAACTCGCTGAGAAGATCAATATCAAATTCTCCCACACGAGCACGAGGATATTCAGCATGATATTCAAGTCCGGGCCTGCCGGAACAGTCAAGCACAACCCTCGATAAAGCCTCATCCAGAGGTACATATGCATGTCCATAACGACGAATTCCCTTTTTGTCTCCAAGCGCTTCGCTTAGTGCCTGACCCAGTGTAATACCAACATCTTCAACTGTATGATGAGCGTCGATGGCAAGATCGCCTTTGGCTTTGATGTTCAGATCAAACATGCCATGTCTGGCTATCTGATCAAGCATATGCTCAAGAAAAGGCACGCCGATATCAAAACTACCCTCTCCCTGACCATCCAAATCAATTTCAACACTAATTTGTGTTTCTTTCGTTTCTCGCTTTATTGAAGCACTACGTTTATTGCTCATTTTATCTCACTTACAGTCCTAAGAAATTGCCTGCTCACATTAATGATAACTACTGTATCTGTAGAGTTTCCAAAGCTATCAATATTTCGATAGCATAGGCTGGGTAGGATAACCTGATACCGCTCTGGAAAAAACTTAATCGTAGCTCGAGCTGGGCTAATTACACTATATGAACAGTCAAATCGATATTAACGCGGTAAAAGAATACCTGCTGAATTTGCAGAATGTGATCTCAGCCAAAATCGAAATTCTCGATGGCAAACAACAATGCCTCGAAGAAAAATGGGAAAGAGAGGATGGCGGTGGCGGCCGTACCCGGGTTCTTACAAACGGCGAGCTATTCGAGCAGGCCGGTGTAAATTTTTCTCACGTTTACGGAGATACGCTACCCACTTCCGCTACTACGCAGAGACCGGAACTCGCAGGCCGAGGCTTTCAAGCCATGGGCGTCTCTCTTGTTATTCATCCACGAAACCCCTTTATACCTACTACACATATGAATGTGCGCTTTTTCCTGGCTGAAAAAGACGATAGTGATCCAGTCTGGTGGTTTGGTGGCGGGTTTGACTTAACGCCCTATTATGGCTTTGAAGAAGATGCCATTCACTGGCATCGTGTGGCTAAGACCGCCTGTGAGGGCTTTGGCGAAGATCTCTACCCAGAATACAAACAGTGGTGTGACGACTATTTTTACCTGAAACACCGTAAGGAAACACGTGGCATCGGTGGTCTGTTTTTTGACGATCTTAACAAGCTGGGCTTCGAACGCAGTTTCGCCTTCATGCGCAGCGTCGGCGATCATTTCTTACCCGCCTATGAACCCATTGTTAAAGCCAGACAAGATACTGCCTACGATGAAAAACATCGTGATTTTCAACTTTATCGTCGTGGACGCTATGTAGAATTCAACCTCGTTTATGATCGTGGCACCCTGTTTGGACTACAATCCGGTGGCCGCACTGAGTCAATCCTGATGTCACTACCTCCGGAAGTACGCTGGCGCTACAACTGGCAACCTGAAGCAGGCTCTGAAGAAGCAAGACTATATGAAATATTCCTGAAGCCACAGGACTGGCTAAGCTTTGAAGAAACCTGATCGCAGACAGCAAATTAGTAGGTATAGGACAAGCTAATAGAACCGAAATTTTGACCGCTCCTTTGTCGGTCGAATTCTTTTGTACGCAAAACCTGTGCATAGGATAGTTTGAATTTTCTGTAAATCAAACTGACACCAACAACAAAATCACCTACCAGTAATTTTTTCCCGGTGCTGTGACTATCGGAGAATGTATTGCCATCGAGGAAAATATCTCTGAACACCATTCGCCCGCTGGTTCCACCGAACAAGTGAAAACTGAAGGCCTGCTTATCCCGACTATATCGGGGATCTTTTGTATCAGCCGGAGCATTGGTGTCACCCGCAGGGCGAATTAATGCTGTTCCGAAGTCTGTTGGTATATTCCAGCCTATACGAAACTCAACACCGGCGCTTACGTGAGAAAAAACTGTCCCTGCTGCCACACCTGCATGGGCGATAAAGTCCATGCCCCACTGTTTATGAAAATCATAGCGTGGTATTAATCGCTGTTTTCGATCGTAGATAAGCGCAAAACCGACCTCTGTGTCTATTTGGTTATCCCAGCCATTGGCCTTATCAATACCACGAATAGAATGAACAAAATCCTGGGTTTCTTCAGCAATGGAGAAATCACCGGCAAAACCCATTTGTATTTCGAATGTATCCAGTCGCCGATAGGTTTTACTGTGAAAAGCAGCACTGCCATATAACCAGCCTGCGTAAGGCCGATCATCGGTAATTAGATCACGTCTGCTTATATCTTCAGGGGTATACATCTTCTGTCCGAAAGAAAATGCCAGATTGCGCTGCCTTGTTGCATCATCACTAAAAGGCAAAAGTTCGATGAGCTTATTCGTTGTTGCCTGTATCAGTCCGGGTTTTTGCATCCATGCCAAATCCTGAAACCATTGTAGTTCCGGTGATACCCAACTCAACTTAATACCATTTGTATAAAACCTGTCGGTATCAGCGAACAAATCGTTCTCAAAATGAAAGGTAAAGGTCCAGGACTCGTGAGGTGGCTTCAGCTCCTGTGCCTGACTCGACGTACAAATCAGAGTCATCGCACTAATCACGAGCACAGATTTCCATAAAAACGAAAGTGACAATGATTTCACGATATTTTCATGGGCATTAACAATATTATTCACAAGCCAATATCTAGCCCAGCAACACAAGAGCCCAGACCAGAATTACATTTAACAATGATATGAATACAGCTGCCGAAGCAATGTCTTTAGCTCTGCCTGAGAGCTCATGCATTTCCCCGCCAAATCGATCTACTACTGCCTCAAGTGCAGAGTTGAGTAACTCTACGATTAACACCAGTAAAAGCACTGCAAGTAATAGTGCTTTTTCCAGGCCATCCTGGCCCAACCAGAGCCCCAGTGGTGCGAGTAAAATTGTTAGTATGCACTCCTGACGAAAAGCGGCTTCATTTTCAAAGGCTGCTTTTAAACCCTGCCAGGAAAACAGAGTGGCCTTGATAATACGCTTTACGCCGGTCGTTCCCTGATTAGTCATAACTATTTACTGAATGAAAAATGGAAGTTTTGGATTTTATCAAACGATTTCAATGCAGTCCTATTGTGCGGGAAAAACCACCAGGTGGTCGATTTCAAGTCTTATACCTATCGACTCGTCCAGAGCATGATTATGATGGCTGGGAACAAGAGTTAATACCTGCAAGCCGCTTTCCAAAGCCAGGGTGTAAAGAAATTCTGCCCCGCGAAAGGCCTTGTCCTGTACCTTCGCCTGCATCCCACTACTATCATCGTGGATAATATCGTCCGGCCGGATCAGCACAATGACTTCATCATCAAAAGCAAAGCCATGGGATTGACCGCCATTAATTATTCCCAATTCGGTTTCGACATTGGTGCTGTTAATTACCTTGCCAGGCAAAAATACGCCATCTCCGACGAAATCTGCGACATAGGTACAAACCGGGCGATGATAAAGCGTGAATGCATTATCCCATTGCAATAAAGCACCATCACGCATGACGCCGATGGTGTCAGCCATAGCAAAAGCCTCCATTTGATTATGACTAACCAGAATTGCAGTGACACCGTTGGCTTTCAGGACAGTGCGCATTTCCTTGGCTATCTGTTCACGTAACTCGATATCGAGGCTGGCAAAAGGCTCGTCCAATAACAATACATTAGGTCTCGTGGCAATTGCCCTGGCCAGTGCCACACGTTGTTGTTGACCGCCTGAGAGACGATGAGGATAGTCATTAAGGAAACTACTGACTTCCAGTAATTCTGCCATCTCTTCAACCCGCGCCTTTCGTTCATTGGAATTCATTTGCTGCAGACCGAAGGCTATGTTGTCCTTTACATTCAGATGTGGAAAAAGCGCATAGTCCTGAAAAACCATTCCAACTTTTCGATCTTCCACCGGTACCATGATGTGCTCGTCACTTACCAGTCTTGATTCAAGCCATACTTCTCCGGTAGTAGGTCGCTCGAAACCAGCAATAGTTCTTAATAAAGTGGTTTTACCACAACCGCTGGGACCCAGCAGGCAGGCTATTTCCCCTTTTTCCAAAGAAAACGAGAGAGAATTGATTATTGGCCGCTCTTCTATTGCGACGGAAACATCTCTTAATTCAAGTGTATTAGTCATGCCCTGTTCTTGATCTTGATATAGAACGGCTAAGAATTATTACCGGAATAATACCGACAAGCACAATGGCCAGAGCGGGACTGGCAGCTTCAGCCAGCCTTTCTTCATTCGCGAGTTCATAAGTTCGAATTGCTAAAGTATTAAAATTAAACGGTCGTAGTATTAAAGTTGCCGGCAATTCTTTCAATACATCTACAAATACCAGCAAGGCAGCGGTCAGAATACTGCCTTTTAACATCGGCACATGTATTTTTCTTAATATATTACCGGCGTTTAGTCCCATGCTACGTCCAGCTTCATCCATAGAGGGTCGTACCTTGCTCAAACCAGCGTCAACTGCGTTCAGGGATACCGGCAGGAAACGTACCAGATAGGCAAATATCAACGCAAAAATAGTGCCGCTAAATAACAGTCCTGTACTAACTCCCATGTGCAAGCGCATCCATGCATCGACACTATTATCCAGCCAGGCAAATGGAATCAGCACACCAACCGCTATTACTGTTCCCGGAATTGCATAGCCCATTCCAAGAAACCTGACTATGAAACTCGTTAAGGGGTTTGAAAAAAGACGTTTGCCGTAGGCAATAAACAAGGTTAGCAGCACTGCGGTTACCGACGCGATAGCAGCAAGTTCTACACTGTGTCCAATTAAGGCAAAAAATTCTTTATCAATTACATCTGACCAGGTTTGCCTGGCCCAGATAAAAAGTTGTACTGCAGGAATTACGAAGCCGAATGCCACCGGTAACACACAGGCTATTGTCGCGATGCTTCCGGGGACACCCCGCAAGGGCTTTCGTATCAGTTTGCTGTAACGATTACTGGTATGATGATAACGCGCCTGTTGACGAGACCAGGCTTCGAGTATTACAACTAGCATAATAAGCATCAACAGCACGACCGCCAGTTGTGCTGCGGCAACGCTACTACCAAGCCCAAACCAAGTACGGAATATTCCGGTCGTAAAGGTCGCCACACCAAAGTATTGAACCGTACCGTAGTCAGCCAGCGTCTCCATCATTACCAGGGATAAGCCGGCAATAATAGCTGGTCGGGCCAGAGGTATTGCCACCTTGTAAAAAGAACGAAAAGGACCACAACCCAGAGTCCGGGAAACTTCCAGCACACATAAGGATTGTTCTATAAAAGCTGCTCGCGACAATAAATACACATAGGGATAAAGCACCAGTGCGAGCATAAAGATAGCTCCACCTAATGAACGTACTTCCGGAAACCAGTAATCGCCGTACTCCCAGGCAAAAAATTCTCGAAGCATGATTTGCAAAGGTCCGGCCACATCCAGCATTCCGGTATAGGTATAAGCAATAATATAGGCAGGGATTGCCATTGGTAATAATAAGGCCCAGCTCAGTATCTTTCTGCCTGGAAATTTATACATGGTAACCAGCCAGGCGGGAATGATACCCAGCGACAGGACCAGAAAGCCGACACCGGAAACCAGTGCTAATGAATTAAGAATATAAGAAACAAGAACAGTCTCGTACAAATGTTGCCAGACATCACCACTGTCAAGAAACACCGACAGAAGAATGCAAAACACCGGTATAGCCAGCAGGCTTGCTATCAGTATCAATCCCATTAGCCAGGGATGAAATCTACTGCGCTGAATCCAGTCGGGTATAAAACCAGGCCAGGATAGAAGACCGAGACTACTCAATTCAAACAGACCTTATATTTAGTCAGAAACACAAACTGCTATTTCCAGCCTGCTCTATCCATCAATCGAACAGCACTGGTGTTTAACTCACCCAGTTTACTTAAAGCCAGCTGATCAGATTTAAACTCACCCCATTGCTTTAACGTTTCACTCATGGCTATGCCTGCACGTACCGGATACTCATGATTATTCTCCGCATACCAGGCCTGTGCCTGTTCGCCAGCAAAATACTCAAGCAAACGCATCGCCTCTTCCTTTCGTGTAGAGGAATGGGTTACACCGGCACCACTGATATTGACATGAGCTCCCCGGCCATTCTGATTTGGCCAAAACAACCCTACTTTGGAAGCCGCAGTTACTTCTGAAGCTATTTTCGATGTCATCATGCCTGCAAGGTAATAAGTATTGACCAGAGCCAGGCTACATTGCCCCACTGAGACTGCCTTTATCTGGTCCCGGTCACCACCTTTCGGGGAACGTGCCAGATTGGAAACCAGAGCTTTCGCCCATAGTTCGGTTTTTTCTTCGCCAAGATGAGCAACCAGCGAACTTACCAGTGACTGGTTATAAATATTTGAAGACGAGCGAACACAAATCTTATTTTTCCAGACGGGATCTGCCAGTGCCTCGTAAGTTGATAACCGTTCGCTGGAAACAGATTTTTTCGCATAGACAATCACTCTCGAACGTAATGACAAACCAAACCAGAAACCATCTGGATCGCGATATATTTCCGGAATAGCCTCATTCAGGCTTTGTGATTCAACGGCTGCGAGTAAGTTTAGTTGTTTGGCACGATGCAGTCGTCCAACATCAACAGTGAGAAGCAGATCCGCCGGAGAATTTGCACCTTCCAGTTCCAGTCGTTTAATCAGGGCATCGGCCTTACCAGTAACCAGATTTACCTCAACACCGGTTTGTTCGGTATACCTGTCGAGCAAGGGTTTGATCAACGCTTCCTTTCGCGCTGAATAAATATTTACTTCAGTCGCAAAAAGAGCATTACTAAAAAACAGTAAACAAACATAAGTCCAGAAAACTTTCATAACCATCCTCTATTTTTGATTTACAAAATAAAATAACAAAGATAATGATAATTGTTCTTATACACTATCTGTGTTGCACTCTAATTTAACACTCTGGAATCACCCCGGCAGTATGCCCGAATGCACTTAAGCTGTTTTTGAGCAAGATCAATCATGCCTGTCGCCGAAGCCATATCCAGCTCCCACTCAAAGCCAGAAATATAAAAAGTAAAGCAGCCAGGTCAACAATATAAACCCCCGCTTCTCCAAAAACACGACCACTGTGTATATCCAGTAACAGCCTCTCCCAGCTCAAACCCTTACCGCGATATAAATTTAATAATTTTTGTTCGAGACTTTCCGGAGTCACAACTTCAACTGACCATTCCGCCGCTATCTCTTCGTAGTCTTCCCAGGCCAAAGCGTTCAGGTCAGCAAGATAGTCTCCGTGGACGGCCCTTATTACCAGCTCATCATATTCATTCATACCGATCGCCGTGATACCGGCCGGCACGCCATCATAGCCACTTAGTTTTTCTATTTGCTGGCCATCTGCAGTTAATAACAGCAACTTGTCTTCCAGAGCTAAAACGATCATCTCCTGCTGCATAGCGACACCCCAAAGGACTTCGCTACGTTGTTCCAACTCTACATCGTTAAAGTAAAGACGATCACCAATACGTGTAATCCATATTTGATCCAGATTGAAACTACTGGGCTGTTGTGGTGGCCGAATGTTATACCAGTTCAGGACAATCTCATTATTAACGTAGCTTTGGTCCAGCCTGAACTTTTCCGTATGATTCAGAAACAACCCGGTAATTGATAACAACAACACCATTAATGCGCTACTAATACCTATTCTGCGATGCCATCTGTGGAATATCATTTTGAATCTACTGCATCGCTATGTTGATGTAATAGTAAGGCCAGTCTTGCCAGTTTATTAGCGGCAGCAACTGACATGGTTGCACCGGAAATACCATCAATTTGCCGGTTCAATTCCAGCTCAGAATCTAGTCCAGCGTTTTTGTATTGATCTGTGAAAAATGGATGGCGAATTTCCCAGCCCCGGCTTTCACGAAAGATAAGCACGCGGATTACTTCAATCACGCCTCTGTTGATTACAAAACCAAGAGTAATCGGCTCTGTCTTACCAATCTCCTCAAGTATCCAGGCCGTACGCTGCTTATCATGCCAATAACGAAACCGTAACAAACCAGGATCATGGCCAAGTATGCCATTGACCTTTAGTTTCAAATCCTTTTTTAGCCACAAACGCTTTACTTCAGGCGTCACCTCCGCAAAAACCTCCTTGATAAAATCCTCCGGCTGCTGGTACACACTTTTCGCCTGCAGTTCGAAAGACAGCAGAGCAAATAACAAAATTAAACTTGTCCGAATTGTGATTAATCTCAGCATAAAATAACCAGAACGGGCGCATCAATGTGCGCCCGGTTGTTGAAGCCAGTATTGTTAATTAAATAATGGTAGCCCATTTACATTAGAACTGATAACCAATGCCAAGGTTTATACCATCCAGCACTCGATCTACTGGTCCATCGGCCTGTTCAAATTGTGCATCAAACTTGAGTGCCAGGTTTGCATGTGGCCACCAGTTGAAACCAAGACTCACTTGCTCAAAATTTTCGAAGCGATGCGCTCCGCTAATCTGATTACGTTCATCCCAGGTACTGTAGCGTGCAAATATACCCAGCTCCCCCAGTCGACTGCCGGGCAGTCTGAATCGATAAGATGGTTCAACATAAAAGCCATCCAGATTATCGGCATTAAGACTATCAGGATCGAGCAGAGCTTCATTATCAAAATCCCAACGTGCATAGAGGGCTCGCAATGCAAGACCACTTGAATGATGCCAGTCAATATGTCCTTCGAACAAAGTGGCACTCATATCAATTGCATCATTGGTTCCGGTAACATCCGCCTGATATTGACCGGAGACACCGACTTCCAGGCCCGGAATTCCGGTATAACGTATACGACCGGTAAAGGCGATATCCTGATCATCTGCCTCCGCTACTTTCAACCTGCCACTACGGGGACGCAAAGCCGATCCGCCGGTGGTTGGCATTCCCAGACCTGAATGCAGAACCGCATCATAGTTCCAGCCCGGAGCCAATTCGCCATTCAGACCAACACCCGCTTCCCACCATGTCGCCGGAATAATTTCTGTTTCCACCCGGTTTCGTTCCACACCATAAAAGGTATTTGGTTCATGGGTTTGATTGATGATACCAATTGGCAATATATCAAGCCCTGCTCTGACACGATGTCGCTCATTAATATCCATTTCCAGCCAGGCCTGTTCAATTTCTACTTCACCGACCTTGCCTTCTCCTGCAAGCGAGTGTTCAACTTCCAGCTCAGACCAAAAGCGCAGGTTGTCAGAAAATTCATGACCGAAGAAAAGAACAAAGCGATGCATATCGGCTCGACTGAGGTCATCATCGCCGCCTATATTCTGATTATCATCAGTAAGGTTATTGTAATGTAACTCACCATAGCCACCCACTGATGTGCGGCTTCCGATGCCCTTGTCCGAACGCATACTAACTTGTTCCACGGCATCCGCTGTGAGTTCAACCGACGCTACTGTTTCTTCGATTTTTTGATCCGTTTCAGCCAGCTTATTATCAGTCTGATCGAGTTTTGTCTTTAATTGATCAATGATCTTTTGCTGCTGCTGGATCATCTGCCACATTTCCTCAATAGTAGGAGTAGCTGCAAATACAGGATTAGAGAGACATTGTGTAAGGACTATGGCCAAAACTACAATTTTGAGAGGCATATTTCGTGGTAAGAACAACATTGTGACTCCTCAGTTCGTGCTATAAATATGGATTGAGCAAATATCAGCTGATTAACAATTAACCTTAATGATAATGATTCTCATTTACATTATCAATAGATGATATTACATATAAGCACAGCAGGATTTGACCCAGATCAAAAGTAGTGCATCAACCATCACCTGATTCGGTTTCGAGTAAAACCAAAGCAGAAATGAAAATATATATAAGCGATTGATTTTATTTGAGAAAATTATTTATCCTCATTATACTGCCCGTGTTGAAACGAGTTTGTGGTTGCAAAAATAAAAGCTAATCAATAGGAGAAAACTTATGGATGTATTCACATTCATTTTTCTGGGCGTACTGGCGGCAGTGGCTCTCTACGCTGTAACTCTCTATAACAACCTTGTGTCTTTGAAACACAATGTTGACAAGGCATGGGCAAATATCGACGTACTCCTTAAGCAACGTCATGATGAATTGCCCAAGCTTGTTGAAACCTGCAAACAATATATGCAGTACGAACAGGATACGCTGGAGAAAGTCATGCAGGCGCGTTCTGCGGTGTCATCTGCCCGGCAACAGGGAGATGTCGGTGCGCTTGGCCCGGCTGAAACACAATTAAGAATGGGCCTGGGTAATTTGTTTGCTCTCGCTGAAGCCTACCCGGATCTAAAAGCCAACGATAATTTTCAACACCTGCAGAGTCGTATATCCGGACTGGAAAACGCCATCGCTGACCGTCGAGAGTTTTACAATGAAAGCGTTAATACCAACAACATTCGTATCGAACAGTTTCCCGATGTGATTATTGCCAGGAACATGGGCTTCGTTAAAAAGCAATTACTGGAATTCAGTGAAGAGGAAAAGAAAGACGTCGATATGAAAGAATTGTTCAGCTAGCAAACGATTCTCATAGACATTCCCAATTGTAAAACTTCCGAACCTTTCAATGTCAGCACTAATCGAATGGGCAAAACATAGCGCAAGCGATGATTTCTGGATGGTTGCGGGTATAGCCATTGTGCTTACCATCGCTGGTTTTGCGGGTGCCTTTTATTTTTTTATGCGCAAACGAATTATGGAAGATACACCGACGTCAAAAATACGCTCGGCAGCACAGGGATATGTTGAAATAGATGGCAGCGGAGATTTGCTCGAAGGCCCGCCTATTATCGGACCACTAACAGGAAAAACCTGCACCTGGTACAGCTATAAAATTGAAGAACGTCGTCGCAGTGGCAAAAACTCTAATTGGCACACTCTCGAAAAAGCAATAAGCGATGAGTTATTTTTAATCATTGATGAAACCGGTCAATGCATTATTGATCCGGAAGGCGCCAGCGTCACTCCTTCAGAAAAAGACGTCTGGTATGGTGCCAGTTCAAGACCACGCAGGGGAGCCGCGACATCAGGTGGTTTCCTTTCCAGTGGTCGTTACCGTTACAGCGAGAGTCGCCTACACCCAAAAGAAGCGCTATACGCGATTGGTTTATTCAGCACTGTGGGCGGTGCCGGTGACGTTTATGACCCAAACAGCGATGTACGCGAGATATTAAAAGAATGGAAACAGGATAGCGAAAGCATGTTGGCGAAATTTGACACCAATAAAGATGGCGAAATTGATATGGAAGAATGGCAAGCCGTCCGTACAGCTGCTCTGAAAGAAGTTATGGCAAAACATAATGAAAGAAAAGTCGAAACACCGGTAAACATGTTGGCAAGGACCCGTGATGCACGACGCCCATTTCTGCTTTCAGCCCTGCCACAACATTCATTAATAAAGCGTTATCAACTCTATTCTACCATGTTGATTATGCTGTTTTTCACAAGCGGCGCTTTTGCAAGCTGGATAATCAAGCTACGTCTTGCTGGAACATAGCTGTCACTTTCATTATTATGCTCGACCCTGGGAGTCTGTCGGACTTAGGAGTTCGACAGACTCCTAAACGGCCTGACCGCATGAACATCATCCGGAGATAATTACCTGAACATGGATAATCCATTACTCAAGAAGAATACATTGCCCGCTTTTGACTCAATAAAGGCCAGGCATATTGAACCAGCATTGGACAAGATACTGCAGGACTACAGAGAAACTCTGGCCAGTTTGCTGTCGGCGAATTCGCAATACAACTGGAACAATCTTATCCAGCCACTGGATGACAAAGCAGACCAGTTAAGTCGTGCATGGTCACCTGTGAATCATCTTCACTCTGTCGCTGATAGCGATGAGTTACGGGAAGCATATAACCTCTGCTTGCCCAAATTAACCGAGTTCGGTACTGAAATGGGTCAACATGAAGGGCTTTATCAGGCTTATTTACACATCAGGGAAAGCGGTGAATTTTCATCACTACACCCGGCTCAACAAAAATCTATTGATAATGCATTGAGAGATTTCAAGTTGTCCGGTATCGGTCTGAATGAAAAAAACCGCGAGGAGTACAAAGCCGTAAAACAAAAACTATCGCAATTACAAACCAAATTTGAAGAAAACCTGCTGGACGCTACGCAAAACTGGAAAAAACATTTTGATGATCAGACGCAGCTTATCGGTTTGCCGGAATCCGCCCTGGCACTGGCAGCACAAAATGCAAAAAGAGAAGATGAAACCGGCTGGTTGATTAACCTGGAGTTTCCGTCTTACCTGCCGGTTATGCAATACGCAGATAACCGCGCTTTACGTGAAGAAGTCTATCAGGCCTTTGTCACCCGTGCTTCAGAACAGGGGCCTGATGCTGGTAAATGGGATAACGGAAAATTGATGGTTGATATCCTGGCGCTGAGACAACAACAGGCAGGTTTGCTCGGGTTCAATAGTTATGCGGATTATTCCCTTGCCCGAAAAATGGCTGCAGATGCCAGTGAGGTTCTGGACTTTCTCGGTGACCTGGCTGAGCGTTCCATCGCAGTCGCAAGAGCGGATCTGGAAGAGTTACGAAACTTTGCACTGGAACATTATCAGGTAGATGATCTGCAAGCCTGGGACATTGGCTACTATTCGGAAAAATTACGTGAGCATAAATACGATATTTCACAGGAACAACTGAGACCCTTTTTTCCTGCGCCGCGTGTAATCGAAGGCATGTTTGCGGTGGTAAACCGTCTCTATGGTATCAATATCAAAAAAGTGGATGCGATTGAAGTCTGGCATGACGATGTTCAGTTTTTTGATATTCACGATGGACAGGGTCAGTTACGCGGCAGCTTTTATCTGGATCTTTATGCACGACCACAAAAAAGGGGTGGCGCCTGGATGGACGAGTGTGTTGTACGTAAACGAGACGACAGGGAAATACAGGCGCCGGTCGCCTATCTTACCTGTAACTTTACGCCGCCTATTGGTGACGATCCTTCTTTATTGACCCATGATGAAGTACTCACCCTGTTTCATGAGTTTGGTCATGGCCTGCATCATATGTTGACTCTGATCGATTATCCCGAGGTCTCCGGTATTAATGGCGTTGCCTGGGATGCTGTGGAGCTACCCAGTCAGTTTATGGAAAACTGGTGCTGGGAAAAGGAATCGCTGGAATTAATCGCGGGACACTATCAAACGGGTGACAATCTACCGGCTGAGATATTTGAAAAGATGTTAAAGGCTCGATCTTTTCAATCAGGACTGCAAATGGTTCGTCAGCTCGAATTTGCCCTGTTTGATTTTCGTTTGCACTATGAAAAACGGGGTTCTGATGTCACAGATATTCAAACCCTGCTGGATGATGTGCGTTCTAAAGTCGCCGTAGTGACACCTCCGGCCTACAACAGGTTTCAGCACGGTTTTTCTCATATCTTTGCCGGAGGCTATGCAGCCGGCTACTATAGCTATAAATGGGCAGAAGTTTTGTCAGCAGATGCCTTTTCTAAATTCGAAGAAAACGGTATCTTTGACAGAGAAACTGGAGAACAATTTTTGAATTCTATCCTGGAGCAGGGCGGATCCCGTGAACCCATGGACTTATTTGTGGAGTTTCGTGGTCGTAAACCGAGCATAGAGCCTTTACTTAGACACTCAGGTATTGTCACAGCAGAGACAGAAAGTCCGGCATGAGAATAATTTACTTAAGTTGCGTACTGTTGCTACTTCCGACTCTAGCGATGTCTGAGGTCGTTTACATTACTGATCAATTGAAAGCCGGACTGCATGAGGACAAGTCCCTGGCCAGCCCAATAGTGAAAATCGTTGCTACCGGCACACGACTGGAAATCATAAAGCGTGATGAACAACTAAGCTTTGTCAAAGATAACAGTGGTACAAGCGGCTGGATCAATAATCAATACCTTATGACAAAGGCACCTGATAACACAGATCTTAAAACTTTAGAAACCAGAGCTGATAATCTGGAAAAGCGCCTGGTTGAATCTAAAGAAAAGAACCTGTCACTCGAAGCCAAATTAAAATCACAGGGAAAAGTGCTGCCTGAAGAAACTCTCGCGTATACCGAGCTGAAAAAAAGCCATGCTGAACTGGAGCAACAGTTCAAGGCAGAAAAACTCAAGGTCGGCAAATCACAAATCGAAGTAACTGAATTACGAAATCGGCTAGGGCAGGATAATGATGCCGATGCGCTTTACGGGCAGGTTAAAACCCTGGAAGAAGATAAAAAGAAACTGGAAATCCAGCTTGCCAATTTACTCGATACATATGAGCCACAAGGTGGAACGGGGCTCACAAAAGGCGGTCGATTTGCCAGCGCAGGAGAAAACTTCAATCCTGGGACGCGAAATATAATGATTTATCTGCTTATCACACTTGTCCTGGGCATATTTGGTGGCGCCTACCTGATGGACTTATTAAACAGGAGACGTCACGGCGGTTTTCGAATCTAGGAGTCTGTCGAACTTAGGATGTTTTGCTACGGGAATTTCGAGTTATATCAAAGGACTTCCATCAGGACAAACGAGCGCAAAATCATCAAATCTATTTCTTAAGCTGGTCTGGAGGACCTCCAGAGCCTCCCAATCCACTGAAAGCTGCTTTTAAAGCCAGAAAAGCCGGTCAAAAGTGAGAGTTCAGTGTTTGCAAGTGACCCCGCTTTCTACTAAACTCCTCGCCCCTGCATATAATGCAGCCCAAATAACATAAGAGAGTAGGCAAAATGAAGGCGGAAATTCATCCCACATATGAAGCGGTTTCAGTAACTTGTAGTTGCGGAAACGTGTTTGAAACCCGATCCACCATTGGTGATAAGGATCTTCACATTGATGTGTGCTCACAATGCCACCCCTTCTATACCGGCAAACAGAAAATGCTGGACACTGCTGGTCGCGTTGACAAATTCCGTCGTAAATACGGTATGTAGTCTTACGCTTTACCGAACGAAAAGTATTATTAAAAGCGCCTCTAACAGGCGCTTTTTTGTTTCTGCTGCAGCTCTCCTCCTTTCTTTCTTGTGTTTATCAGTTGTTGCCAACCCCATCTGCCAGATAAAAGAACCGTACAAAAAAGTTCAGATCGACTACGTTATTGATGGGGATACAGTAGCACTGAGCAATGGAGAGAAAGTGCGCCTGATTGGCATAGACACGCCGGAAATCAGCCGCAACAGCAAACCGTCACAAACCTATGCACTTGTCGCGCGGGACTTCCTCAGGAGCCTGCTTGTTCGCGGACATAAATATATTCTCAGTTATGGAATCGAACGACGAGACAGGCACGGACGCTCTCTTGGCTATCTTTTCAGAGAAGACGGACAAAATCTTCAGGCAGAGATACTTGCCAGGGGTTACGCAACACCTCTCAATATCCCGCCAAATATTCTATTTGCCAATTGTTACCGGGAAAAAACCAATGTAGCGATAAGTAAGAAACTTGGATTATGGAAACTAAAGCAGTATCAGGAACGACCTGCAAGTACACTCAGCAGAAACGACACAGGCTATAGAATTGTATCTGGACATATTACACAGATATCTAACAGTGCTTCGTCCATTTGGCTGAAGATGGATAAATACCTGGCGATCCGTATTAATCGTAACAATTTAAAATTCTTGCCAGATCTCAAGTTCACAGAACTGCAAGACCAAAAAATCAAAGTCCGAGGCAAAATCTATATCTACAACAAACAGCTGCGCATGGATCTACGGCACTCCCACGATTTAGAAACTATGAGTAATTAGATCTGTCTCAAAGTTGGGTGAAAAATTATAAACTTGTAGCTCTGTGAGCTGTAAATAAGCACTCCAGTTAGAGAGTCTAGTTGAGGTGATTTGTAACATAGAAAGGTTAAGCCATTGCTCTTAATCAAGATCAAAGTTTATCCACATTTTCTGTGCATAACTTTGTGGATGGAATGCTAACAGAGTGCTTAAATCAGCGTTTTTACTGGCTTTATTACAAATTTGTTAATTTTTGTACAATTATAATAACTATTTATATATCAAAAGCTTATGCTATTTTTATAGCGCCAAATGCGTTTTACTTAAGACTTAATATGAACTCTTTTCAAAATAAGGCTTTCTCTGTGCATAAAACAGTTTGTCAAGCACTCATTTAAAAAAATATTTGAACATTTCAGAACTTTGTCGGTCGAAAACAACAGTAAGCAAAATTTACTCGTTCCTCCTCATGAACGTGATAGAATCCCGGCCTCCCCAGCCGGGTATACTTGGCCCCGGTTACCTCCCCCTTTAATAGTGCCGGGGCCTACTTTTTTG
>JABHFC010000410.1 GCA_018676275.1 Gammaproteobacteria bacterium
TACGCCATCGGTAACATGCACTTCGATACATTTCGTGGCAATGCAGAAGTGCTCGGTGCACTACCACTTGATTATGCAATTGAAGAAGGCCTTCATGCCAATGACGAATATCATCCTTTCAAGGGTAATATCGACATTGAGAGGATGCAGAAACTGATTGATGACAAAGGTGCCGACCAGGTCAGTGTCGTAATCATTACTGTCACCTGCAATAACAACGGAGGACAACCAGTCTCGATGCAGAATATTCGCGAAGTTAGCGAACTTGCGGGTAAATATAATATACCCGTAGTACTGGATTCAGCCCGTCTGTCGGAGAACGCCTATTTCATTAAACAACGTGAACCCGGTTATGCAGACAAACCCATCAAAGAGATCACACGAGAGATGTGTTCTTATTGCGAGACTGCCACCATGAGCGCGAAGAAAGACGGCATGGTCAACATTGGCGGTTTTCTTGCTACCCGTAAAAAGAATATTTTCGAAACTGCGAACCAGATGGCCATCGTTCATGAAGGCTTTATTACATACGGTGGTCTGGCCGGTCGTGATATGGAGGCTCTTGCTGTTGGGTTACAGGAAGGCTGTGATGAAAACTATCTGGAGTACAGAATTGGCCAGGCACAATACCTCGGCGATTGTCTGAAAGAAAAAGGCGTACCCATTATCGAGCCTATTGGAGGCCATGGTGTGTATGTTGATGGCAAACGTTTTTTTCCACATATTCCACAAGGTGAATTCCCTTCGCAAAGACTGGTAACAGCTCTTTACGAAGCTGCTGGTGTGCGCGCAGTTGAACTCGGCGCCTGTGCCTTTGGTCGCAAGGATCCGGAAACTGGTGAACCTATCTGGCCTGAGCTTGAATGTATGCGCATTGCCATCTCCAGACGGGTATATACGAAAAGCCACCTCGATGTTATTGCCAATGCGCTTGGCGATATATATGCCAATCGTGATGATTACCGCGGCCTGAAACTTGTCTATGAAGGACCAATTACAGCACTAAGGCATTTTACCGCTGGATTTGAGCTACTCTAAAACCAGCTCCTGGTATTGAAATGACACCTCCTGACTCAAATGAGAAAAAAGCAGGAGGTGTTTTTTATGGCTGGTGGATTGTCGCTGCCTCTATTATCGGTCTTTCTACCAGTCCGGGACAGTTCGTATTCGGATCACTAGGTATTTTCACCCTGCCGCTTAGTGAAGAGTTTGGCTGGAATCGGGCGGAGATCAGCCTTGCCCTCACTTTTTTCACTATCTCCCTGGCTATTACACTACCAGTCATTGGTCGCCTGGTAGACAACTATGGTTCCCGCAGGATTCTGTTGCCATCCATGTTGTTTGTTAGCCTCGGCCTTGTCCTGATCCCCCTTGTTCTTACACAGCTTTGGCAACTCTATTTAATATTTGTACTGATCGGAATTTTAGGTGCAGGTGCAAATAACATTACCTACTTACGCACCATATCTGCCTGGTTTGATAAAAACAGAGGCCTGGCAATGGGTATTGCTGTCAGCGGTAGTGGATTGGGTTACGCCTACATGCCTGTGCTGGTGCAGTACATGATCGAAATTTCCGGGTGGCGTGCTGGCTATTTCGTATTAGCCATAATCATTACTTTAATCGCCTTACCTCTTGTCTACTTTATGCTGCGCGAAACACCACAGGAGCTTGGCCTGCATCCCGATGGACATACTCATTCCACATTATCAAACAAGGCCTCAGTTGAATCGGGTTTACATCGCTCCCAGGTATTAAGAAAAAGGGAATTCTGGCTGTTGTTTTTTATTTTCTGTGTTGTCTCCTTTAGCCTGTTTGGACTGATGATCCATTTTGTTCCACTATTAACCGACCGCGGCATGAGTAGAATTGATGCTGCTTTCGCTGCATCCACTATCGGCTTTACCATCATGGGGGCGCGTATCCTGATTGGTTATTTAATTGATCGCATATTTGCACCAACGGTAGCCTTTATCTGCTTTTTACTTTCGGCCATTGGTCTTGCCTTACTGGCTACAGGTGTTAGTGGGTTTTCAGCCTTTATTGTTGCCATGCTTGTTGGCGCAAGTATCGGTGCTGAAGCTGATTTACTTGCTTTTCTGACCTCAAGATATTTTGGTCTCAAATGTTTTGGTGAAGTCTACGGTCTTCTATTTGCCTCGTTACTAATTGGTACATCCCTTGGACCTTTTGTCTATGGCCTTTCATTTGAAATGAGTGGTTCCTATATATGGATATTAGTTTTTTGTTCAATCCTGTGTGCCATTGCAGCTGTCGTTATGAAACTACTACCGCATTACCCTGATTTTGAAGTTGTTGATTCGAAAAGCGACTGAATAGAATTTGATAGCCTGACATTTATTTATAATTTACCTGAATACAGAGGAAGCAACTGATGAGTGATCCAATTTTCGATAGAATTCAACCAGAACCATTTAAGATAAAGACAGTTACGCCTATCAGGATGATGTCTAAAGAAGAACGGCAGGAGCACATCCGCTCTGTTCATTACAATGTATTCAAGTTGCACTCTGACAAAGTTTTTATCGATCTATTAACCGATAGCGGCACCTCAGCCATGAGTGATGCACAGTGGGGGGCAATTATGACCGGCGATGAGGCCTACGCCTCGGCTACAAGCTGGTTCAGACTTGAAGAAACACTGAAAGAAATATTTGATTACAAATATTTCCTACCGGCACATCAGGGACGTGGTGCTGAAAAAACCCTGTTTATGGCCATGATTAAACCCGGTCAAACTATTCCTAATAATATGCATTTCTCTCCAGATCGTATCACCGCGTCTGGGGGTCTTATGGCAAACCTGATAATTGACGAAGGCAAAAAACTTCAAAGTGATTGCCCGTTTAAAGGTGATGTGGATGTAGAAAAACTCGACGCACTAATTAGTGAGGTTGGTAGAGATAATGTTCCTTTCGTAATGGTCACCGTAACCTGTAATAACGCAGGTGGACAACCGGTGTCGATGGAAAATATTCGAGCTGTGCGAGCTGTCGCGGACAAATATGACTTGCCTGTTATTTTGGATGCAGCACGAATTGCCGAAAACGCCTATTTTATTAAGGAGCTGGAACCTGGTTATGCCGATAAAGGCATTGTCGAGATCATTCGCGAGATGACTGCGCTGTCCGATGGTTGTGTCATGTCGGCAAAGAAAGATGGGCTGGTCAATATCGGCGGCTTTGTCGGTATCAACGATGATACCCTCTACGAACACATGCAGTCCTATACGCTGATGTGGGAAGGCTACATGACCTACGGTGGCATGGCAGGCAGAGACATAGAAGCGCTGGCGGTTGGTTTACGCGAAGTCGTCGACGAAAACTATCTTGCATATCGTATTGGTCAGGTCAGGTATCTTGGAAAATGTATGCAGGACGAAGGTGTACCGATTACAACACCGGTTGGTGGTCATGGCGTATGGATTGACTCACAACAATTTTGTCCGCATATTGCACCCGAGCACTACCCGGGCATAGCCGTAACCACTGCACTTTATGAAGAAGGCGGTATACGTGCCTGCGAACTCGGAAACCTGGCTTTTAGTAAGCGTAATGAAGAAACAGGCGAGGTTATCAGCTTTCCAGAAGTTGACCTGGTGCGACTTGCCATACCTCGACGTGTCTATACCTCACGACACATGGAATATATCGCCGCTGTCGCCGGAGAAGTTTATAGAAATCGTGAAAAACTAATCGGCTTTAAGGTGAAAAGATATGCAACAATCAAATACCGCACCTTGTTTCTTGGCGAAATGATGCCGATAACAGAGGACTAGAAGAATCACATGAGTCAGACCATGAACTGTAATGAAACGGAACGTAGCCAGTGGTCGTCGCGCTTTGGCTTTGTGCTGGCTTCTGTTGGTGGTGCTATTGGTCTCGGTAATGTCTGGAAGTTTCCCTATGTCACCGGCAAATATGGTGGCGCATCTTTTCTAATTGTATTTCTGATAGCCCTGGTCTTCATAGCAATTCCTGTATTAATGACCGAGTTCGCAATTGGTCGTAAAACACAATTGAACTATACCGGCGCAATAAAAAAACTAATGCCCGGAACAAACTGGCATTGGCTAGGCATCATGGGTGTGCTTGCGCTGGTTCTGATTATGTCGTTTTACTTTGGCATTGCCGGCTGGACCCTCGCCTATTTTTTTAAATCTATCGCCGGTAGCTATGCTTTTGATGATCAATCTCTGATTGTTGCTGAATTTACCGGCTTTCTGAACAGTCCCTTTACATTATTATTCTGGCAGTTTGTGATGGTAGCGATGACAGCCTACATCGTCATTCAGGGTATAAACTCTGGCATAGAAAAAATTTGCCGGATTCTGCTTCCCTTACTCTTCATTATGATTGTTGGTCTGGCGATAAGAGCTTGCACTTTACCCGGTGCAATGGCTGGCATTGAATTCTATCTAAAACCGGACTGGAGCAAACTCAATGGTGAAGCAATTCTTGCTGCACTCGGTCAGGCTTTTTTCACCCTCGGTGTAGGTTGTGGCAACATGGTTATATACGGGAGTTATATGAAGCGTGACAAGACCATTGGCAGCAGTACTGTCATGGTTGCCGGCGGGGATACTTTGGCCGCCATCCTGATGGGCTTTATTATTTTCCCGGCTGCCTTCGCCTTCCAGATTAATCCGGAAGTTGCGGGTCCACCCCTGGTTTTCATGACCTTGCCAACGGTGTTTGCGCAAATGAATTACGGCATGGTTTTTGGAGCCGCTTTTTATCTATGCCTGTTTTTCGCCTGTCTGACCTCAACCATGTGTATTCTCGAGGCCGTTGTAGGCTATTTAATAGATGAGTGGCAATTACCAAGAACTAAAGCGACATTGAGGGTCTGTACTGTCGTTTTTATTCTTGGTACTTTTCAAATGTTATCTTTTGGCACTTTATCGGACTTTACTATCCTCGATAAAACAATATTTGAGTTAAGTGACTACTTTGTTTCAAACATCTTATTGCCGGTAGGTGGATTAATGATGACCATTTTTGCCGGTTACTGGTGGAAAGATCTGCTACTGGAGGAAATAAATAAGGGCGACGGTATAAAAATAGAAAAACTATATGTTGTCTGCATACGTTACCTGGTGCCACTTGCTGTACTGGGAATTTTTCTACAGCAAATTGGTGTGATTAATTTTTAGGATGAAGACTCATTTTTCAAATCCAATCCCCAGTAAACAAGTTCAATCGATGTGTCTTCCAGGTAGGGCGCTATTGGCCGAAAACCCATTGATTTATACAAGGTATTAGCTTCCTTTAGCGTGTCCAGGGTATCCAGGCGTATTAAAGAGTAGCCTTTACTTGCGGCTTCATCGACAATTTTATCTGCTAACACTCTCCCCCATCCCTGCCTTCTGAAATCTCGCCTAACAAAAAGACGCTTCATTTCACAAATTTCCTTATCTATCTTTCTCAGGGCCACACAACCAGCAACTACATCTGCTTCCATTGCCAATATCAAAGTGCCGTCAGGCTCAGAATATTCTCCGGGTAACGCTTCCAGCTCTTTTTCAAAATCTCTAAAACAGGTATCTACTTTTAACAGTTCTTCATAGTACTCGCGAAAGATAATGCGAATATCTTCAATCTGCTGATCTGTAGTTACGTAACATGTATGCATATTGATTAATATATTAGGTGAATTGAACGTGATCAATTCTTCAAACTGTCCGATCTAATTATATAGGAACTTTACACAACACCGTGATTTGTAATACCTAAAAAAAGAGTTCGCGATTAAATAACTCCAGAATATATCTTCATCCCTGTAGAACTATACAGATAACGAGCTTAAACTGGGTTCTCTATCAGGCATAGTTGGGGTTTAATAATGCCAGCAGCTACTTAAAATATTTTGTTGTTTTCAAAATGCTATCTATTACAAGGTAAGGCCGATTAAGAAAATTCTCAAATTACTGGTAACTGGCAGACTTGCGGATGAATTTAGCAAGGAAATTCTTTTGCGCCATCCCGAGATTGAAATCAGGTCTGTTGATAATCCCGAACAAAAAGATATTGACTGGGCTGATTGTCTCGCATGTTTTTCCGTACCTGAAAATTTAAGCTTAAAGAAACTGCCATGGATTCACAGTTTTAATGCTGGTGTTGATAGCATTGTTCGACGTGACGATCTAAATGCTAATGTAAAACTAACACGTACAACAGGTCAATTTGGGGGAAAGGCCGGTGAGTTTTGTTTGAACCATATTCTGAACTTTCATCAAAATACTTTTGCCGTTTATGATGCGATGGAAAAGAAACACTGGGCACAAAGACCACCCGGCTTCTGCAAAGATGAACGCGTTTTAATTCTCGGTACCGGAAGTATGGGCTTAGGAATTGCAAGTACACTAAAGTGCTTAAAAATGGAATCAATCGGTGTGAACACCCGAGGCCAGGTATCTGGATCAGAGTTTAGCCACTGCCTGAAAATGGATTCTATATCACAGATAGCAAATGAGATTAGTTGTGTGATCAATACACTACCTTTAAACCAGAAGACAAACGGACTCATCGATTTTAAGTTCTTAAGCAAATTCAATAACACATTGTTCATAAATGTTGGTAGGGGTCAGTCGCTTGTCCTTGATGATTTGCTCTTAGCAATTGAAAAAAATCATATTGCCTATGCTGTACTGGATGTATTTGAGGAAGAACCTCTACCCGCATCTTCGCCACTTTGGGAACATCCAAAGGTTTTCGTTTCTCCTCATCAGGCAGCAATAACTGATATAGATGATGTGCTCGATAGTTTTATCCACGTATATGAATCAGTCGGAACGGAAAACGAAAAAGACAAGCTGGTCAGCCTGGGAAAAGGCTATTGAAATTGAATGAATTCACATCAGAGGGTTGTTAGTTTAGACTTCCCTCTAAATTCCATAATAATAGCCAAATGAGCATTATAGATTACAGCGACGCCAGCTTTCCGGTCCGCGACAATATTACCGAAGCCCATAATCGTTACTGGAAACGCCTCGCCTCTCCCGGCAACTGGTTAACAGCTGCCGAACGTATTGGCGTAGCAAAAGAAATCAGGCAAGCACGCTCGTGCGAATTATGCAGTAAGCGTAACGCCGCTTTATCTCCCTATCAGCTTGAGGGTCAGCATGATTCTGTAAGTGATTTATCAGATGTCATGGTTGAGGTTATTCATCGAGTGATTACAGATTCTGCACGTCTAACCAAAGCCTGGTTCGACGGAATAATGCAGCAAGATCTGAAAATAGAACAATATATTGAGATTATCGGCACGCTTGTGCATGTATTCTCCATAGATGAATTCTGTCGCGGCATCGGCGAGCCCGTTCGCGAATTACCGGACCCTCTGCCAGGTGAACCAAGCCATTACCGCCCTGCCAATATTGTAGAAGATGGTGATGGTTCATGGGTACCAATGCTATCAGCAGTAATGCAACCAGGTCCTGAGTCAGATATCTGGGAAGGAAAAATCGAGGGCAATGTTATTCGTGCACTCTCCCTGGTGCCGGATGAAGTCCGCTCACTGAAGGATCTCTTAATTGTTCATTATCTTGATGATGAAGAATTCATGGATCTGGAGAAATCACCACAGGGAACTCTGAGTCGTATTCAAACGGAGGTCGTAGCCGCGCGAGTGTCGGCATTTAACGGCTGCTTTTACTGAACTACCTCACATGCTGTGGTGCTCCGTGTGAGTATCGAAAGTTCCGGCGAAAGCATCGATCTGGATGGACTGACTGATCCAGCCTGTACTGAAATCAAAGGTATCCCTCATTCTGAAGTCCTGTTGAAATTTTCCAATGCCTTCATGGCTTATGATCCTGAAGCACTGGCCTTAGCTCGCGACCAACTCGCGAAAGAGATTAGTCCGGAAGCTATGGTCGATACAGCGGCTATAGCCTCAAACTTTCAGCGTATGGTCAGAATTGCTGATAGTACAGGCATTCCAGTGGAATCTATGGGTGATGATATGGACGCCATGGTGGAAGAACTAAACGAACAACTAGGTATTAATAAGTATGTTTCTGCGGCAAACTCCAAAAAACGCTGACAGAATATTAGTACCGTCATGTCGGATCCCGTATCAAGTACGGGACAAGCTTAGTCCTGCACACCCACAAGGGGGTACCGAGGTCCAGTCAAATAGAGTTCCGCTGTAAGCGGACATTAAGATCAAATTCTTCCGTCTTGACAAAACTACTATGAGATTGCTAGTTTGGGACATAATTAACAACATGAGCTACTGGAATTCTTGCCGATGACCGAAATCAACTATCGCGATGCACAGGTCCCCATTCGTGGTGGTTTTGCCGAAGCCCATAATCGCTACTGGAAGCGATTGGCCTCTGCCGGCGCTTGGTTTAGCGGTGCTGAACGTGTCGCCATCGCCAGGGAAGTTCGACAGGCCTCAAGTTGTAGTCTGTGTAGTCAACGCAAAGCTGCTTTATCTCCTTACCAGGTTGACGGTTCCCATGATACTGCCAGTGAATTATCCGACACAATAATTGAAGTTATTCACCGGGTAGTTACCGATTCTGCACGTCTGACCAAACCCTGGTTCGATGGAATAATCCAACAAGGTCTAAAAGTAGAAGAGTATGTTGAGATTATCGGCACAATAGTAAACCTGTTCTCAATCGATGAATTCTGTCGTGGGATGAGTATTCCACTAAATGAACTTCCTGAGCCAGTAGCTGGCGAACCCAGCAACTACAGACCGGCAAATATAGTTGAAGACGGTGACGGTTCATGGGTACCAATGTGTCCCAATACTGTGGACTCTGGGCCGGAGTCAGATTTGTGGGAAGGCCGTACCGGATATGTTATCCGTGCTCTCAGCCTGGTGCCTGATGAAGTCCGTACTATGCTGGATTTGCTTGAAACTCATTATATTAACAATAGCCAAATCTGGAATGTTAAACATTGTCCCCGCGGTACCCTGAGTCGTATTCAAATGGAGGTCGTAGCCACGCGAGTGTCTTCATTCAACGGCTGCTTTTACTGAACCTCCTCACATGCCGTGATGCTCCGTGAGGGTATCGAAGCAATAGGCGAATCCATCGATCTGGATGGATTGACTGATCCAAACTGTACAAAAATTGAAGGTATTCCCAATTCTGAAGCCTTATTGAAACTGGCCAATGCCTTTATGGGTACAGATGCAGATGCATTGGCAGATGCACGCATCTATCTGGCAAAAGACATGAGTCCGGAAGCGATGGTCGATGCCGTTGCTGTTGCATCAAACTTTCAGCGCATGGTCAGAATAGCGGATAGTACAGGCATCCCTTCGGACGATGCGATGTTGGTTATGTCAGAAGATTTGTGCGAAACACTGGGTATTAACGATTATGTTTCTGCTGCAAACTCAAAAAAGTTATCCTGGTTTAAAAAGCTGATACTTAAAGTTGTCGCATTACCTCAAGTCAAGAAAGTCATAAAAGAAAGAACTGCAAAAGAACCTGTAAGCTAATACGCAAGGGAAAGTGGTTTATAAGAAAAGCTCAATAAAGTAAGCGTAATCAAGCCATTCTCGCATCAATAATTGTGGGCTAAGTACAGGCAATTGCTGTATTTACCTGGACAAAAAGTTATGAATTATTTACAGGGAAAAGCTTCCAGAAAGGCTTCCTGAACAAGGCTATGTGGCTTATTGTAAAGATCATCGGGATGTTCATTCAATGACTGAATGATTATATTGACTAATTGTCTATCGCTAAGATCACGAGGCTTGCAATACCAGGGCTGTTCCTGTGACATGTCAGAAACGCCCATAATGAAGCCACGACAGGCTCCCTGACCGAAGGCATCTGAGTCCTCACATATACTCAATAAGTCATTTCCTGTTTCAAACATTGCCCATGCCGCGTGACTTAGCAGCATGAAGAATACTAAGATATACTTTCTCATGATGTCTCCGTTGGTATTACAAGGTGATCGAATAACTAATTAAAAAATACATAAATTAATGGCGGAAGAGGTAGGAGTCGAACCCACCAGGCGCTTTATTGGCGCCTCACTGGCTTTGAAGGCCAGGCACCCCACCGGGGACATCGCTCTTCCATAATGTATTTGACTACGGTCTAACTAAACAAATTACTAACTCTGTCTTTATGTAGTATCACCCTGCCAGATTCTTTGCGTAGAGTGAATCCAATCTTATCAAAGTACTCCAATACTTCCACCGCAAGATTACGGCCGATTCCACACTCATTTTTATATTCCGCCACTGAGAAACTCTTCTGACGTTCCGCTAGTGATAAAGCTACTTCGGATAGTTGTTTTATATGTGCAGCCAGAACCAGACGGTTCTTACTAACTAATACCAGCCATTTACTTTTTATGGCGAGAGTAATCAGCTCTTTAATAGAGTTTTGTTCGATTTTAAGCGCATTCGCCATATCTGCAATTACCGGGATATTGAGGCCACATTTATTCAGGTGGCTTTCCACAGCTGCCCACAAACTTTGTTGTTGTTCTGACAATACCTGTTGTTGAACCAGGGCAATGCTGTCTTTGCCTACATTGATACTGCCTTCTGACTGCATAAATTCGAATATCAGATCAGCATCGATTCCAGAAAAGTGTTTGTTGAACTTTGATTTTAGTTTTTCTTTTTGTTTCTCTTTTGTCAGTTCTTTTTTTACCCACTCAACAATTGAATTCAGGTTGTCATTAGCAACAATATGTTTTGAACTCTGTATTTCTATTATTGTAACTTTGTTGCCATTTAATAATGGTACCAACAAGGCTGTTGCTTCTTCTTCGCGTATATTTCTGCTTAAAAAAATCTGTGACATATTTACAATCTGATTATGCTGAAACAAAAGCGTTTCCAGTACTTGCCCTGCTTCTTCCTGTTCCATTGCTGAAAGCAAATTTATTCGAAGTTTTGTTGCGCGATTTTTTGACAAGGCATGGGGATCAATAACCACACCCCCACCTAATGTTTCACTTTCACTATCATCTCGTAATAAAAATCGATCGCCGTAACAACAATGTACCTCCGATTTTAAAATCATCTGGGCATAACATGTTTGCCCCGATGAAAGTGTTTTTTCACCCAAAAGCGCCAGCCGAGCCGGAACCCGCTTTGCGCCAATATAGAGTTTTATCGGGCTCATATGTTTTAAGGTAAACGAAGCGTGATTCAACAAGGTAATTCTGCAATCAAAACGCGTCGTCGACTGAGCAATTTTTGAATCCAGTAACCAGTCACCACGTTCGATATCATCTTTTTCAATATCTCCAGTGATATTCAGTGCACATCGTTGACCGCAGATGGCCCGCTCGGCTTGTTGTTCCTGTATTTGAATCGAGCGAATTCGTAGTGGGGTATTCCGGGGTATCAGCATAGGCGAATCACCAACGTTTACCGTTCCTGAAGCGACTGTTCCGGTAACGACCAGACCACTGCCTTTTATCAGGAAAGCTCTATCAATTGATAAACTGAAATAACCGGAAGATGATTTTTCTATTGGCTTGTTCTCTTCCTTTTCAAGATACTTTGCCAGTTCAGCAATTCCCTTTTCCGCAGGAGTATCCACCTCAAATACCGGAACTTTTTCTGCTTCTGGAAACAATGTCAACGCGGACTCACGCGCCAATACTATTTGTGCTTTGTTCACCCGATCTATTTTACTGATCACCAGAACAAATCGTTTCACGCCCAGGAGTCTGAGAACATCAACATGTTCCCGGGTTTGCGGCATAGGACCGTCATCAGCCGCGACCACCAGCATACCCAGATTAATGCCGTTAATACCGGCAATCATATTATTTATGAAACGATTATGACCCGGCACATCGACGAAAACAGTGGTTTTGTTATCGTCTGTCTTACGATAGGCAAAACCCAGGTTAATGGACAGGCCTCGTCGCTTTTCTTCTTCCAGGCGGTCGGTATCCATACCAGTAAGCATTTTGACCAGCAGGGTTTTACCGTGGTCAACATGACCCGCCGTAGCAACAATCAACTCAATGCTTCCACTAACAGGTCAAGCTGGGCAATGAATTCACTTTCCTTATCGAGACAACGCAAATCCAGTAGATAACTTCCACTATGGATACGTCCGATTACGGGTGTAGGCAGACTACGCATGACTGCAGAAAATTTGCGTAGACTTTGATCACTATTGTCTTTGCCATTAATGGATAGGCCATAACTGGGAATAGTTTCCGTCGGTAAAGTACCGCTGCCAACCTGACTCGTACATTCTGTTGTTGTGACTTGATAATCCTGAGAAACAAGTGGCGCAAGTTTAGCCGCGATACGTTCTGCCTGCGTCTGGATCTGCTCAACAGGACGGGTCAAATGTGCCAGAGTGGGTAAACTTTCCTGCAGTTGGCCAGGATTTTGATAAAGACGCAATACTTCAACAAGTGCTGCTAAGGTCATTTTGTCGAGTCGCAATGCCCGTTTTAATGGGTTCTGCTTTATTTTCTCTATCAGTTCTTTTCTACCAGCGATAATTCCGCATTGCGGACCACCCAATAATTTATCACCACTGAAAGTGATGAGATCAGCGCCCATCTCAAGTACCTGACCGACAGTCGGTTCGTCGGGAAGGCCATAGCTTTTCAGATCAACTAAATTGCCACTGCCTAAATCAATAACAAATGGCAAATTGTTGTCCTCTGCCAGTTGAGCCAGTTCACTTTCCTGAACTTCACTGACGAATCCTTCGATCCGATAATTGCTGGTATGCACTTTCAACAAGATCGCAGTATTTTCATTAATCGCGCTCGCGTAATCTTTTAGATGGGTGCGATTGGTGGTGCCGATTTCTTTTAATACACAGCCAGCACTTGTGATTATTTCCGGCATCCGAAATGAACCGCCTATTTCAACCAGTTCACCCCTGGAAACCGGCACTTCCTTTTGATTGGCCAATGTATTAAGTGTAAGTAATACTGCAGCCGCATTATTGTTAACGACTGTTGCTGCTTCTGCACCACTTAACTCACAAATCAGCTTTTCTATATGACTGTCTCTATCACTTCTTTTGCCCTGCTCCAGATCGTATTCCAGGTTCGAGGCTGATTGCGACACTCGAACAACTGCATCAAGTGCACTTTTCGGTAATACAGCACGTCCCAGGTTTGTATGTAATACAGTTCCGGTTAAGTTAAAAACAGGCATGAAACTATTTTTCATCGACATGTCTATTCTGACTTTGACCGCATTAACAATATGATCCAGTAAGGATTCCTCTTCAACATTACTACCTGCCGAAATTGAATCTCGTAGTATTTTCAGTTCCGCACGAACAGCATCTGTCACTCTTTCATGACCACAGGCTTCGACAAGCTGTTCAAGTTCTCGAAGAACAAGATCAACAGCGGGCAGATCTCTAAGACGTGATATTTGTTTATTCATCGTGATTAGTATTCATGCATATCAAAACTTATAGTAAGTTGTCATTTTGGCACAATAGGGTGTCGCAAAAGCCCTGTGTCGTCTTTCCCGCGCAGGCGGGAATCCATTTTTTTCAAACACTTATTGGATTACCGCCTTCGCGGTAATGACCTCTAGCTACATCTTGCACCAGCATGACGATGGTGATGGTGATCATTAACTCAAAATCGTTATGGGCGAGATCTGACTGGATTCTGATATTACTCTACCAATGATGCATGCATCTTCATAGCCCAACGCATGTAATGCTTTGAGACAATCCTGTGCTTTATCATTGGGAACACTTGCAAGTAAACCTCCTGCTGTTTGTGGGTCAAAAAGTAAAGGGTAAAGCGGATGTTTCATCAGGCTTGCATTATTACTGATTCCAGTTTGAAAATGTCTGTTCTGTGGATACAAAGAACTGAATATTCCCTCTGCAAGAGTTTCAATAACACCATCGAGGTAGGGTAAGTTCTCAATTTCGAGTTCAACATTAACAGCGGATGCTTTCGTCATTTCCACCAAGTGCCCCAGCAAGCCGAAGCCAGTTACATCTGTGCAGGCAGAAGTGTCATGTTCAAATAAACAGCGTGCAGCTTCGCGGTTAGACTGGATCATGTTCTGCAAAGCTGATTGAACCCAGCGACCTTTCGCCTTAAGTCTCATGTCTGCAGCAAATAATGTTCCTGTGCCCAGGGCCTTGGTAATTATCAACTGCTCATCCACCCGCATTCCCTGTTTTCGCAGAAGCTGTTCCTTGTCAACGAAGCCATTCACAGAAAAGCCCAGCGATAATTCTTTCGCTTCAGCTGTATGCCCACCAATCAGTGCTGTTCCTGCTTCATTTAATACTTCGACCGCACCCAGCATCATCTGCAGTAAATCGTTTTTGATTTTATCTTCAATACCAAAGGGTAAATTAACAATAGCAAGAGCCGAATGCGCTTCACCACCCATGGCAAAAATATCGCCGAGCGCATGATTAGCCGCGATTTGTCCAAACACATAAGGATCATCAACAATAGTACGAAAAGAATCGACACTCTGGACCAGCACTTTTCCTTCGGGTACAGATATGACTGCAGCATCATCTGGCTTGTCCAGACCTATCAATACATTGTCATGCGCTATTGGTTGCAGTTGTGCCAGTACATCTTCAAGTATCAAAGCGCCGACTTTGCCTCCACAACCACCACAACGCATACTATCATCTGATAATTCTGCAAGCTCCGCTGCTGAAACCACGCCTTCCGCTACGTCTATTGCTCCATCACTATCCATTTCGGGTAAGTGGTTAAACTTTTGCATAAAACGTTGATCGATCCAGTCTTTCCAGTTCCAAATCAAGGCACCCTCAACTGCCCACCATGATTTTGAGGCAATGGCATATTGATCGCCGGTAGAGATAAGACTAAGAAACTGCTTTTGCGGCTTATACTTCTGCAAAGGCAAATGCTGAAGTTTCCGCTGCAAATTACGAAATAATACGGGGCCCTGGCGTACTGCAAAGACTCCGGATTTAGGCCGTGGATGCTTAAGCATATTAGCTATATCACCAACAGCAAAAATACCCTCGTGGGAAACAGACTCAAGCGTTTCTTTAACGTTTACAAAACCCTGTTGATCAACATCCAGACCCGCATCAGCAAGCCAGGCTTGCGCACCAGCCATTGTTGCCCAGAATACCTGGTCGAGATTAATGCTTACTCCATTCTGACAACGGATAGAGTGCTCGCCTACTTCAGTCACTCTATGTCCTGTATGTAGATTAATTCCACGTTGTTTCAAAACCCGAAGGAACTTTGCTCTAACTCTGGGATTGTAAGTGACAAGAATTTCATCACTATCGCAAAACAAATGAAACTCCAGATCAGTTTTATCCCGTCCCTTGTCTTTAAATTCTTTTTCGAGGCGATATTGAATAGCCAGAATTAACTCGACTCCGGCAGCACCCGCTCCGACAACACCGATCTTAATCTTGTCATTTTTATTTTTAATACCTTCGAGAAAATATTGCCAGTTCTGCAAAAAACCATCGATAGGTTTTACCGGAATAGCATTATCATCAGCTCCTGCTATTCCTGACGTGATGGGAGTAGAGCCAATGTCTATTGAAAGTACATCATAATAAACATCAGGGCGATTTCGACAAATAAGGTGTCGCCTCTCTGTATCCAGTCCAATGACTTCATCGTTGAAAAAGCGTGCCCCGGCAAAACCTGATAAAGGTCCAAGATCAATATGTGTTTCATCAAAAGAATAATGTCCGGCGATATACCCCGGTAACATCCCTGAATAAGGGGATTGTGTTTCCCGGGAAATCAGGGTTACCCGCACCCCGGCCAGTGAATGCATGCCAAAACTTTTTAGCACTGATACATGAGCATGGCCGCCGCCGACTAACACAAGGTCTTTAATTACAGGCGGATCTGAATTGATCATAATGAATTATTAAAGGCAAAAATTGTTGGGATTATGTGAAGTTTCTAGCTTTGTTCTACTACTAATTCCGTACCAATCCTTAACACCGCTTCAAGCAGTGCTTCTGCCTGTTGTTGTTCATGTCTGGCGCCAATATAACAAGGTCGTAAGGCAAGTTTTCCATTTATCCGCGTGGTACTCGGCATGTACTCGTTTTCTCTGACCAGGCGCCGATGTAATGACTGATTAAGCTGGTCCAAATCATCAATAGCCGACGCTACATAGCGAAAACAACATATCGACAGTGTCGGTTCAAGCAATAACTCCAGGTTTGGGTGTTGCTCGGAAAACTCAGCTATATAACGCGCGATATCATTATGTCTTTTTACTCTTTCGCGCATGCCCTCTACTCCAATTTCCCTGATCATCGCCCAAACAACAATGCCGCGACATGGTGAGCTTAATTCAACCCCGTAATCGAAATAAGGAATACCAAAATCATCAAGTGAATGCTTTACACCTGCATCTGAATTATCTGCTTGTTCCACAGAACCTTCCAGATAGTCGGCAGGTTCCTGGGTAAAGGCGCGTTGTAAAATATCGCGATCACGAACAAAGGTTGCGGCGATACCCACTGCGGCACCCAACCATTTATGTGGATCAACAATAACCGAGTCTGCTAATTCCAAACCCTGATATAAATGACTGATCCGTTCATCCAGTATCCCCGGTAGTCCATAGGCACCATCGATGTGATACCAAATCCCGTGTTCTCTGGCGATTTCACCAATTGCCAACAAAGGATCAATTGCACCGGTATTGGTACTACCGGCATTGGCGACGATTGCCATTGGCATTATTTCTTCTTTTAGATCGTGCGCTATGGCTTCCTGTAATGCTTCCACCTGCATTCGACCCATGTCATCACAGGCAATTGATTTAATTGCGCGTCTGCCGATCCCTAAAACACCGCCGGAACGCTGAATTGTATGATGACATTCTTCACTTGCATAAATACGAACCTGTCGATCAACACCGTTTGCAGCTACATCATGACCGACTTTCTCGAATGCAGACTGACGGGCGCCACCTAAAGCGATCAGATTAGCAACAGAACCGCCACTGCTATAAACCCCTTCTAATTCTCCAATACCACACATTTCCGCCAACCATTGTAATGACAATTCTTCCAGGAAATTAAATGCGGTACCCATGTAGCGTTGCGGAGAAGCAATGTTTGCGGCAGTGCTTGCCAGCGCCGAAACGCTGACAGCACCGGTAGTAATATATGATGTGAAACCGGGTTTCGGCACTGCTGAACCGTTTGGTATAACCTGCTTGATCAATTCCTCTGTGACCCTGTCAATACCTATGCCCTTTAATGGTAAGGGTATATCCAGAGAGCTCTGCCAGCTATTACCTTCGTGCAGGGCATCGGGATGTTCAAACTTCAGATATTGATCCAGACCGCTGCCTATTTTCGACAATAGAGCCTGCAAGTTAGCGGTTTCTGCCTGTTCTTTCGACATTGGGCCTCTTGGGTTTTGTACCCTGCCTTATATTAAAGCAGGGACACGGCGGAGTTAGTACTTTAAGTCTAAATTATACCGGTATGCCCTGCCACATATACACTTATAATATACTTTCAATTATTTTCGATGTCGTTTACTTTATTAAATCTAAAACAAGAGAACCCTTGATGACTAATACTCAAAACGACCATCGCAAAATCCATAGCACTATTTATTATAGTTGTCTTTTCCTGATGACTATACTTTCAACACTCTGGACTATTGCTGGACATGCCCAGCAAAATAATCCACCAAATATTAGTAGCGTCTGGTCGAATGCCCTGCTCACCCCTGAAGACGAACGCTGGCGACTGGTAGACATAGCCTGCGCGCGTACCGGTTGTTCGGTCACTGGTTTTAATTATTTGCAAAGCCTGTTAAACGACAGGAAACATAATGATCGATCGATGAATGATCTTTTTGCGGATATGCGGGCTTATGAAAAAGAACAGAACAAGAACCTGTTAACACCCCTTGGGCAAAAAAAACAGGCCGAGTATGAACCATCCCAGGGCGCGGCACTGGATTGCACACCGGAAGGTGATAGTTTGCGGCATCAGATAACCGCACCGGTACCAATGAAGATAGAGCAATTCGACGATCACATTATATTTAGCTATGAATACTGGAATGCTGTCCGAACAGTCTACCTTGATGGGCGCAAACCACCAGAAGGCGCCCCCGCTACCCGTCTTGGACATTCAATTGGTCGCTACGAAGGCTCGACATTAATTGTAGAAACGACTAATGTCATACCGAATGTTACCGGGGTACCGGGTGGTGGTGCTTTTGCTCCCAGTGCTGACACCTTGTTTGTAGAACGTTATACACATCATCCTGAAAATGGCAGGCTGGATCTGGAACTGACGATAATTGATCCGGTACATTTTCGTAAACCCTACGGTAATCAGAGAAGTTATTTGCCAGAGCCCGATTGGGAACTGGACGAATTTGTTTGTGAAGCTATTACCGGTGAATTTTGAGGAAATAAAACATGATTAATCGACTGACAATAATATTTATGACAGGACTGCTTATTTCCCTGTCTGCCTATTCACACCATGGTCCTGCGTCGCACTATCATCTGGACAAAATAATTTCGGTTGAAGGTGTGGTAACCAAATTCAGACTGATTAACCCGCATGCCCGCGTATATTTCGATGTCACAGATGAAAATGGAGAAGTTCAGAAATGGCTGGCGGAAGGAAATGCTTCGGCGATTCTAAAACGACGTGGCTGGAAAAGGGACACATTGAAGCCAGGCGATGCTATCAAAATCTCCGGCAACCCGGCAAAGGACGGCGGTAACAAGATGGACTGGAAAGTCATTGTGCTGGCGGATGGTACCGAACTTTTCGGTGGCAATACTGTTTCTATTGAACGTGAACGACAACTGAACGAACTGGAAAAACGTCGCAATAATCAAAACAAAGCAGAATAGTGAGCCACTTTCACTTATCTAGTTGTCTCAGGTATAGCTACCTGGTGTTTGTATGTCTTGTTTTACTATCGGCTTCAGCACAGGCGCAAAGTAATCCACCTGATCTTGCAGGTGTCTGGAAAACAAGTTACGTCTCTCTTGATGATCCGCGCTGGACACTGACCGATCTCGCCTGTAGTGGCTGGTGTTCACTCGAAGCTTTCAGTTATTTGGACGACCTTCTCAAAAACCCGAAGAACAATGATCGTTCAATAAAGGAACTTTTGGCTGAAGCTCAGAAGCACGCGAAAAACAAGCTCGATGCTTTACTGACTCCGCAGGCGAAAAAGCAACAGGCTGAATACGACCCGGCCAACGATCCAGCCGTTGACTGTAAACCTGATGGTGACGGTTTACGGCATCAAATTACCGCACCTTTACCCATCCGTATTGATCAATATGAAGATAAGGTCGTGATCAATTATGAATACTGGAAAGCTGTTAGAACTGTTTATCTGGATGGACGTGATCACCCGGAGAATGGTAAACCCGACCGACTGGGTCATTCCATTGGTCATTATGAAGATCAGACTTTAGTTATAGAAACCGCTCAAATTCTGCCGGCGCTTATCAGCCTGCCCGGTGGTTATATCCGTCATAGTAGCGATGCCCTTCTTATTGAACGTTATACACGTAATGGTGATCGCCTGGATTTAGTATGGGAAGTTATTGACCCAGCGCATTTCAAAACACCTTATGTCGGTGTAAAAAGCTCATTGCATGAACCCGACTGGGAACTGGACGAGTTCGTCTGTGAAGCTATTACCGGCGAGTTTTAAAAAACAATAGCCAACTAATTACTGGCGGAGCTTGATCAATATGCCAAAACAAATTTTTGTCCGTATTTTATGCGTTCTACTAAGCTCTGCTTTCATATCTATATGCCTTGCAGAAGAAAATCCTTCGTTTGCCCAGGTTTACCCGATATTAAAAATAAATTGTGGTGCCTGTCATATTGATAGTGGGGTAGCAATTCAAGCATGGACACTGGATACGATGCCCTCAGAAGATCAATATAAGCAATGTATTGACTCGGACACTCCCGCGCAGTGTACAACTTACTTCAAATTAACAGGAGGGGAATATCCGTGGATGATTTCGGGTAACCTGGCAGAATCGCAACCTTATGTAAATGCATGTGTACCCAAAGAAAGCTTTCACATTGGCGTATCTATTCCAGCACGACTCAGCGATGAAGATTGTAATTTGATAAAGGACTGGATTATGAAAGGCACACCACAATAAGGTTATTCTTAGTTAAGATTTCGAAATAGTTAGTACTCAACTAACTCATTATATATAGGGGTTTTCTCAACACCTTAAAACAACCGAATTGGGAGTCAGAGAGAGGGATTCACATAAGGTTTGTAACTACATAATTTAATAGTATTATTCTAATTCACTCTAAAAAGTTGCCCCCATAGTTGCCCCCAGCTATAGGAACTGTTTTCACACTTTCTCCTGTACTGAAGTGGTCTACTAGATCCGGACACCGAGTTAAGGAGTTACAATACCAAAACGAGGTGAACGATGACAACAGCAAAAAGAAGCAGACGAAAATACACAGAAGACTTCAA